>NZ_JBPCSJ010000476.1:0-11252 GCF_051007235.1 Hydrogenophaga sp.
GGCCGGCTGGTCTATTGCACCTGCTCGGTGTTCAAGGCCGAAGGGGCCGATCAGGTGGCGGCGTTCCTTGGGCGCCACACCGATGCGGTATTGCAGCCCTCACCCGGCCATTTGCGCCCGGGAATGGTCGGTGGCGCAGGGGAGTTCCCCGACAATGTTCCCGGTGGATACGACGGTTTCTTTTACGCCCGCATCGACAAGGCCGGGCCTTGACGACCCGCGCCGCGCCGGTGGGGGCGGGCGCCTGATGCGGCACGTCTGGGCGCTGTTGCTGGTGTGCGGCGGTCTGCTCGCCGGGTGGGCACTGCCCGCGTCGTCCGCACAGGCCGCCGAGCCCGAGATCCGCCAGGCCGCGTTGCACCGCACCGCCGAGGGCCTGTTCTTCTCGGCCCGGCTGACGCTGAACCCCTCGCCGGCGGTCGAAGACGCCCTGCTCAAAGGCGTGCCCCTGTATTTCGTCTGGGAAGCCGAGGTGCTGCGCGACCGCTGGTATTGGACCGACAAACGCGTGGCCACGGCCGTGCGCACCTGGCGCCTGGTCTACCAGCCCCTGACGCGGCGCTGGCGCCTGAGCCAGTCCAACGATGCTGCCGCCAGCAGCAGCGGTGCGGGCCTGCAGTACGCCCTGCACCAGAACTTCGACAGCCTGGCCGCCGCGCTGGCCAGCGTGGGCCGGGTCTCGTCCTGGAAGCTGGCCGACGCCTCGCGCCTGGACCCGGACAGCGACGAACGGGTGATCTGGCGCTTCGGCCTGGACCTGACGCTGTTGCCGCGGCCGTTCCAGATCGGCATGGCCAACCAGCCCGAATGGCTGATCGAGCTGCAGCGGCGCCTGGACGTGCCGCGCCAGATCGAGCCCGCCGTGCCCGAAGCCGACGCCGCCGCCACGGCGCGCTGAGCCGTGTCCACCGCCGAACCGCGCCCGCACCGCCACAAGCCCGCCGCCACGCGCTGGGCGGTGGTGGCCAGCCTGGTCTTCATGGCCGGGGTGGGCATGGTGCTGCTGTTCCTGCTGACGCTGGCCACCCGCAACCGCGCGCTGTACGAACAGAACTTCGCCTGGCTGGTGGGCATCAACACCGCCGTGGCCGGGGTGCTGCTGCTGGTCATCGCGTGGATGGCGGTGCGGCTGGCGCTGCGCTTCAAACGAGGCAAGTTCGGCAGCCGCCTGCTGGTCAAGCTGGCGGCCATCATCGGCCTGGTGGGCTTCCTGCCCGGCCTGCTCATCTACACCGTGTCCTACCAGTTCGTGGCGCGCTCCATCGAAAGCTGGTTCGACGTGCGGGTCGAATCCGCGCTGGCCGCCGGCCTGAACCTGGGCCGCACCACGCTGGACACGCTCAGCGCCGACCTGGGCAACAAGACCCGCCTGGCCGCCGACGAGCTGGCCCGCCAGCCCCAGGCCACCGCCGTGCTGTCGCTGGACCGCCTGCGCGAGCAGCTCTCGGCCAGCGACATCGTGCTCTGGAGCGCCAGCGGCCAGGCCCTGGGCAGTGCAGGTGCCTCGCGCTTCGAGTTTTCGCCCGACCGGCCTGCGCCCGCCGTGTTGCGCAGCGTGCGCAGCAGCCGCGTGCTGTCCCAGATCGAAGGGCTGGACGAGGGCGCCGACGCGGACGCGGCCCGCTCCGGCGATGCGCGCATCAAGGTGCTGGCCCTGGTCGGGTCGACCGGCTTTGGCATTGGTGCCGAGCCGCGCTACCTGCAGGTGGTGGTGCCGCTGCCCCCGGCGCTGGTGACCGACGCGCTGGCGGTGCAGCAGGCCAACCGCGAATACCAGGAACGCGCGTTGGCGCGCGAAGGCCTGCGCCGCATGTACATCGGCACGCTCACGCTGGCGCTGTTCCTGGCCGTGTTCGGCGCGGTGCTGCTGGCCGTGCTGCTGGGCAACCAGCTGGTGCGCCCCCTGCTGGTGCTGGCCGAGGGCATGCGCGAGGTGGCGCAGGGCGACCTCTCGCCCAAGGCTGCATTGACCTCGCGCGACGAGCTGGCCGGCCTCACGCGTACCTTCGCCCACATGACGCAGGACCTGGCCGACGCCCGCGCCGCCGTGCAGCACAGCATGGAGCAGGTGGACGCCGCCCGCGACAACCTCCAGACCATCCTGGACAACCTGACCGCCGGCGTGGTGGTGTTCGACGAACACGGCCGGTTGCAAAGCGCCAATCCGGGCGCCGCGCGCATCCTGCACACGCCGCTGGCGCTGCACATGGGCCAGCCCCTGTCGGCGGTGCCGGGCCTCGAAGCCTTCGCCACCGGCGTGGCGCAGCAGTTCGACCGCTTCCTGGGCGAAGAAACCCCGCACGAGGGTGGCCACTGGCAGCAGTCGTTCGAACTCAACGCCGACCACGACTCCCCGTTCGAGCAAGGCATCACCCTCATCGCGCGCGGCGCCCTGTTGCCCAACAACGACCGCCTGCTGGTGTTCGACGACGTGTCCGAAATGGTCTCGGCCCAGCGCGCCAAGGCCTGGGGCGAGGTCGCGCGCCGCTTGGCGCACGAAATCAAGAACCCGCTCACGCCCATCCAGCTCTCGGCCGAACGGCTGGCCATGAAGCTCGACGGCAAGGTGCAGCCGCCCGAGCAGGCCATCCTCAACAAGTCGGTGCGCACCATCGTCGACCAGGTCGACGCCATGAAGCGCCTGGTCAACGAGTTCCGCGACTACGCCCGCCTGCCCGCGGCCCAGCTCGCGCCGACCGACCTCAACGCTCTGGTGCGCGACATCGCACACCTGTACGACAACGCGGCCATCCCGGTGCGCTGCGAGCTGGCCGACGACTGCCCGCTGGCCCTGGCCGACCCGCAGCAGGTGCGGCAGATCCTGCACAACCTGATCCAGAACGCGCAGGACGCCATGGCCGGCCAGACCGACGCCTGGGTGCTGCTGCGCACGCGCCGGTCCGACTCGGGCCAGTGGGTGCGCCTGACCCTCATCGACCAGGGCCCCGGCTTTGCCGAGCACATCCTCAAGCGCGCCTTCGAACCCTACGTCACCACCAAGGCCAAAGGCACTGGTCTGGGCCTGGCCGTGGTCAAGAAAATCATGGACGAGCACGGCGGCCGCATCGACGTCAGCAACCGCTTGACCGACGGCAAAGTGGTGGGCGCGCAGGTGTCGCTATCATTCGCAGTTGCAAATTGACAACATCCTCAGAGGGAACACGCGCACGCCATGGCAACGATTCTGGTCGTAGACGACGAACTGGGTATCCGGGACCTGCTCTCGGAGATCCTCAACGACGAGGGCCACACGGTGGAACTCGCCGAGAACGCGGCGCAGGCTCGCCACGTGCGCGCCCAACTGCAACCCGACCTGGTCCTGCTGGACATCTGGATGCCCGACACCGACGGCGTGTCCCTGCTCAAGGAATGGGCCAGCAGCGGTCTGCTGACCATGCCGGTGATCATGATGAGCGGCCATGCCACCATCGACACCGCGGTCGAGGCCACCCGCATCGGAGCCACCGCCTTTCTGGAAAAGCCCATCACCCTGGCCAAGCTGCTCAAGGCCGTGGACCAGGGCCTGAACAAGCCGCTGCCCAAAGTGGGGGCTGGCCTGCCCGCCCGCAACGCCATGGCCCCGGCGATCGAGCTGACGGTGGAAGCCGCCATGACCGGCGGGACCCTGCCCGAGCCGGTCATGGACATCGGTCCGCAGTCCTCGCAGTCCTTCAACCTCGAAGGGCCGCTGCGCACCGCGCGCGACGAGTTTGAGAAAGCCTATTTCGAGTACCACCTGGCCAAGGAGTCCGGCTCCATGACCCGCGTGGCCGAGAAGACCGGTCTGGAACGCACGCACCTCTACCGCAAGCTCAAGCAGCTGGGGGTCGATCTGGCGCGCAGCAAACGCAGCGGATTCTGAAAATCGCTTGGCCCGCCAAACGGCGGTTCGAAGCTGCTATACTCTCGTTTCTGTTTGGCCCGGTAGCTCAGTTGGTAGAGCAGCGGATTGAAAATCCGCGTGTCGATGGTTCGATTCCGTCCCAGGCCACCAAACACAAAAACGCCCGCTCTTCCGAGTGGGCGTTTTGCTTTGTGGGTACCCCCCAATGAGATCCTCGATCCAGATCGTCGACGTCGACCGCATTGAAACCTGGACGCGTTACCGCGCCGGCATGTGCGACACCTGTCAGGCCAACTGCTGCACCATGCCGCTGGAGGTGCGGATGCCCGATCTGGTCCGGCTGGGCCTGGTGGACCCGTTCGAAGCGGAGCACGAGGCACCCAAGCAGATCGCCAAGCGGCTGGAGAAAGCGGGCCTGATCGAGCGCTTCAACTTCAAGCACGGCATCTTCACCATGACGCGGCGCGCCAGCGGGGACTGCCAGTTCCTGGACGAGAAGACGCGGCGCTGCACCGTCTACCCGCAGCGCCCCGACACCTGCCGCAAGCATCCGCAGGTGGGGCCGCGCCCGGGTTTCTGCCCCTACGGCGCGCAACGCCATGCGGGCACGGCGCGGCCGCTCCATGAGCGCTGAGCCCTTGCCCCGACTGCAGGCCAACGACCTGCGAGCCCTCGCGGCAGCGGCGCAGCCGGGGCGCTGCGGCGTGTGTGCGCCGCTGGTGTGTGCGGGCTGGGATTCGCTGCCCGCCACCTTCGACGCGTCGGCCTTGCAGCGTGTCGGCACCCTGCGGCGCGACGACCTGGACCAGCCCACGCTGCTGGAGCACCACCCGCGCGGCACGCACGCCTGGTCGGCCGATGCCCCGATCGCACCCGCGTTCTTTCCCTACAACCGTTGCGACGTGTGGGTCTGCAAGGCCTGTGCGCGACCGTATCTGCGCTACACCGAATACGGCGGTTACTACGAAGACCAGCGCATCCGCGCGCTGGACGCCGCGTTGCTGGACGACGCCCAGCCCTGAACCTCATCCCGCCACGCGGGGCGGGGCGCCTCATTGCCAGCCGGGCAGTTTGCGCAGGCGGAACTGCAAGACGGCTTCGCTGGCGGGGCGGCCTTCGGCCGGGCGGCGGGTGCCGCGGATCTCGCGGCCGCAGTCCTGCGGTTCACCCGCCCAGACGGCGCTCATGGCCACGCCGTCGTCCGATTCGTCGAGGTTGAACAGGCCGTCGGTCACGTCACCCGAGACCTGGGCCGTCAGGTCCCGCCCGGCGGCGGTGCGGCGCAGTTCGCCTCGCACGCTGCCCGCGTGTTCGGGGTGGCGTTCGAACAGCAGGGCGCCGCGGGAAGCGGTGGCGGTTTCGTCACCACCCTCGGGCCACAGGCTGATCTGCCACAGGCCGTAGAGGTGGGTGGGGGTGATGTCGGCCGGATCGGTGCAGGGCGCTCCGGCGCCGGTCTGCGCCTGCGCGCAGGCGCACAGCAGCATGCCCAGCACCCAGGCGGGCCAGCAAGTGTTGCGTTTCATGGCTTGCCCGGCTTGGCGGCGTTCGCATCGCTGGCGCGTTGCGCGAATTCGGCGCGCAGCGCACGCAGCTTCTCGCGCGGGTCTTCTTTCACGGTGGCCTGGTCCAGCGCCATTTCCTTGATGAAGCGGCTGGGCGTGCCCGGCACGCTTTCGCGGCCTTTCTTGCGGCGCTTGAGCCAGCTCACCGCCAGCGTGCGCTGCGCGCGGGTGATGCCCACGTACATCAGGCGCCGCTCTTCCTGCACGCGCAGGGCCAGCAGCTCGGCGCTCAGGTCGCTGTCGGCGTCGTCGGTCTTGAAGGGCAGCAGGCCTTCGTTCACGCCCACCAGCACCACGTGCGGCCACTCCAGGCCCTTGGAGGCGTGCAAGGTCGAGAGCGTGACCACGTTCTGGTCTTTCTCGCGCTCGCTCAGGGTCGAGATGAGCGCGATGGTCTGCACCACCTCCAGCAGCGTCTTGCGTTCGGTTTCCACCTGCACGCCGCCGTCGTCTTCCATCTTGCCGCCGCAGCGGTCGGCCACCCAGTCGCAAAAGTCCATCACGTTGGTCCAGCGCGCAGCGGCCACTTTCTCGTTGTCTTCGCTGTCGTAGAGGTGCTGCTCGTAGGCGATGTCCTTGAGCCAGTCGTTCAGGAAGGTGCGCGCCGCTTCGTGGCCCACGGTGTGGCGTGCGCGGTATTCCAGGTCGTTCACCGCGCGGCCGAATTCGTGCAGCGTGGCGATGGCGCGGCTGTTGACCGCGCTGGGCAGCGAGTGCGAGAACAGCGCGTCGAACAGGCTGAGCTTGTACTGGGTGGCAAAGGTGCCCAGCTGGCCCAGCGTGGTGTGGCCGATGCCGCGCTTGGGCGTCGTGGCCGCGCGCAGGAAGGCCGGGTCGTCGTTGTTGTTGACCAGCAGGCGCAGCCAGGCACACAGGTCGCGGATCTCGGCCTTGTCGAAAAAGCTCTGCCCGCCCGAGACCTTGTACGGGATCTGCGCACGCCGCAGCGACTGCTCGAACGAACGCGCCATGTGGTTGGCACGGTAGAGGATGGCGAAGTCGCGCCACTCCTTGTGCGGGCTGGTGGCGCGCAGGCTCTGGATGCGCGCCACCGCGCGCTCGGCCTCGTGCTCCTCGTTGTCGGCGTCGACCACGCGCACCGGCTCGCCCTCGCCCAGGTCGCTCCACAGCGTCTTGGGGAACAGCTTGGGGTTGGGGCCGATCACGTTGTTGGCCGCGCGCAGGATGGCGCTGGTCGAGCGGTAGTTCTGCTCCAGCTTGATCACGCGCAGCTGCGGGAAATCGATTGGCAGCTTCTTGAGGTTGTCCAGCGTGGCGCCGCGCCAGCCGTAGATGGACTGGTCGTCGTCGCCCACCGCGGTGAAGCGCGCGCGCTCGCCCACGAGCAGC
Source organism: Hydrogenophaga sp. (assembly GCF_051007235.1). GTDB lineage: Bacteria > Pseudomonadota > Gammaproteobacteria > Burkholderiales > Burkholderiaceae_C > Hydrogenophaga. The sequence continues at coordinate 6,760 of NZ_JBPCSJ010000476.1, forward strand.
TTGAGCAGCTCGTACTGCGTGGCGTTGGTGTCCTGGTACTCGTCCACCAGCACGTGGCCCATCTTCTGCTGCCACTTGGCGCGCACGTCCTCGTGCTGGCCCAGCAGCTTCAGCGGCAGGCTGATCAGGTCGTCGAAGTCCACGCTCTGGTAGGCGGTCAGCCGTTCTTCGTAGCGCGCCATGATGGTGGCGGTCACGCGCTCGTCCTCGTCCTTGGCCTGTTTCAGCGCCTCGGCCGACGTCAGGCCCGCGCTCTTCCAGGCGCTGATGGTCCACTGCCAGGCGCGCGCGGTGTTGGCGTCGGTGGTGCCGCCGCAGTCCTTGAGCAGGCTGGTGATGTCGTCGGTGTCCAGGATGCTGAAGTTCTTCTTCAGGCCCAGCACCTCGCCGTCTTCGCGCAGCAGGCGCACGCCCAGCGCGTGGAAGGTGCAGATCAGCACCTTGCGCGCGTCGCGCCCCACCAGGTGGCCGGCACGCTCGCGCATTTCGGCGGCGGCCTTGTTGGTGAAGGTGATGGCCGCGATGCGGTCGGCCGCCAGCCCGGCCTGGATCAGCCGGCCGATCTTGTGCGTGATCACCCGCGTCTTGCCCGAGCCGGCGCCCGCCAGCACCAGGCAGGGGCCACCCAGGTGGTGAACGGCGTCGAGCTGGGCCTGGTTCAGGCCGGGGCCGGGTGAGGACATGGGGGGGGAGCAGCACGGGACCGTTCAGGACGGCCGCGAGGATCGGAGCAAAGCGCGGAGGAAACGCGAAGGAAACGCGAGCTGCGGATCATACCCATCCGCTCACTGCGCAGCGGATCAGGACCTACCGGACGCTTCGCTGGTGTGAAGACTGTAACGGTGCGTGAGGAATGCATACCTTCGACTGAAATGCCCCGGGTGGCATCCCTGCGCGTTTGATTTTTCGCACGTCGTCCACCGCGCCGCATGTCTATCTTGAAGACATGGGTGGCGCCTTCGCGCCCGATTCGAGGATGTGCGATGCAACGAAAACACTTTCTGCGACTGGCCGGACTCACACTGGGTGGCGTGGCGCTCGGACGGGTGCTCACCGCCTGCGGCGGCGGTGACGAGGCCGCGACCGAGTCCGCCACCGAGGCCTTGTCCGCCGCGGTGTCCCCCGGTCTGGACACGGATGGCGGTGTGGACGCACCAGCACTGTCGGCCGATGAGGTGGCCGGTCTGCTGTTCATGCGCGAAGAAGAGAAGCTGGCACACGACGTGTACCTCGCCCTGTACGCCAGTTCGGGCGCAAAGGTCTTCAGCAACATCGTGCCCAGCGAGGCCGCTCACACCGAGGCCATTCGCGGCCTGCTGGTCGCCCACGGCCTGGAGGACCCTGCCGCCACGACGCCGCCCGGTGTGTTTGTCGACAGCACACTCCAGCAGCTCTACACCGACCTGGTCGCCATGGGACAGCCCAGCCTGATCGATGCGCTCAAGGTGGGGTGCCTGATCGAGGAGAAAGACATCTGGGACATCGAAGAAAAGAAGAAGCGGGTGGAGGGCGAGCCCGACATCGTCAGCGTGTACGACAACCTGTTGTGCGGCTCTCGCAACCATTTGCGCGCTTTCAATAAGGCCCTGCTGGCCGCCGGGGGCGTGTACGACCAGCCGCAGTACCTGAGCCTGGCGGCGTGGAGCGCGATCGCCGACTCCGACAACGAGCGCTGCGGCGCCAACGGTTGATGGGGCTCGGCTGCAGCGGCCCTTGCCCCGGTCTGGACCGTGCAGCCGGCCCCAGGCGTCAACGCTGCGCCAGCCAGGCCACCAGACCAAAGCCCGCGTTGTAGACCGCGTGCACCAGCACGCAGGGCCACACGCTGGCGAAGCGTTCGCGCAGGTGGCCCAGCACCAGCGACGGCGCCAGCACCGCCAGCGCCCAGGCCAGCGGCTGGGCGCGCAGGTGCAGCAGCACAAACGCCACGGTGACCAGACCATTGGCCAGCGTCACCGGCCCCAGCCGGCGCGGCCGGCCGTCTTGGCGCAGCAGCGCCAGCGCCTGCCCCTGCAGCACGCCGCGGAACACCAGCTCTTCCAGCAGCGGCTGCACCGCCACCAGCGACAGCCAGGCCCAGAGCCCCACGGGCATGCGCATCTGCGGCCCGGCCCATACCGCGAGCGCCAGCCACACCGGCACCGCCGCCAGCAGCGCCAGCGCCAGGTGCGCGTCGGGCGGCCAGGCGCGCAGCGAAGGTCGTGGCCACGACAGACCCGCTTCGCGCCAGAACGGGGCGTGTCCCTCGGGAGCGGGCGGGGGGCTGGGGGGCGGGGTCACAGCGCCTATCTTCCCATGCGGGCCGACCATGAAAAAGGCGCCACCTGTGACCAGGCGGCGCCTCGGGGTGATCACACCGGGTCTGTTGGGCGACCCGGTGGCGTGCTTACTTGAGCACGCTCAGACCGCCAGAACCGGCCGCCACGTACACGCGGCCGTTGTTAATAGCGGTGGCAGCGGCACCGCCCACCACGCCCTTGATGGCCATCATGGACGGGGCGGCCAGGTCGCTCCAGTCGATCTTGACCACGCCCGCTTCGCCGTAGGCCACGTAGAACAGCAGGCGGGGCTTGTCCAGCCTGTAGATGCTGCTGCCGTTGCTGATCCACTGGTTGGCCGGGAAGAGCTGCGGCGTCATGTACAGCGCGCCGCCGTCCATGGTTTCGTAGCCCGCCAGCTTTTGCAGCTTGAAGTAGCCGGCCAGCGGCGGACGGCATTCGGCCGGGCCACCTTGCTTGGCGCTCAGCTTGGTCGGGTCGGTGCACAGCGGGTTGATGTCGGTCGGCGGTGCGATCAGATCGGCCATGCGGTAGGCACCCAGACCGAAGCTGTCGTAGCTGAAGTAGGCCACGTCACCCACGATGTGCAGGTCCACGCTCTTGCCGTCGGCAGAACCAAACGCGTTGTCGTCGTCCGACTTCAGCGGCTCGAAGGTCTTGATCAGGTTGGCCATCGTGAGGTCCGCACCGTTGCCGGTGGCCAGGAAGGTCGTCATGTCGATCACCGAGATGCCGTAGGCACCGGCCGCCACCACCGCATAGGTCTTGCCGTTGGCTGTGTTGGTCCACAGCTTGACGGTTGCAGCCCGACCGACCGGCGGCTTGCCGCTGGCCGTGGTGTCCGAGTCACCGAGGTTGGCCACCACGCTCGCATCCGAACCGGCCGCGGCCGTGGTGTCGTACACCGTCAGCCCGTTGTCGCCGTCGGCCACGATGGCGTACTTGCCGCTGAAGGTCACGCCATAGGCATGGTCCTGGCCCTTGATCGTGACCAGGCCGACATTGCCGGCTTCGGTGTTGTGCTCGTAGATACCACCCGCCGCGTCCAGCAGGGCCGGTGTGCCCACGGCAGCGGTGCCATTGGTGACCGCCGACACGTTCAGGCGGCGCATACCCAGGCTCTGGCTCATCACATAGGCCTGCGTCGGATCGCTGCCAAAGCCCACCTTGAAGGCGTGCGGCGTTGGCATGACAACCCCTGTGGGGTACTCGCTCTGCAACGTGTTGGCCACCAGCTTCAGGTCGTCGATGGGGGTCAGGCCGTTCGCGATCTTCCACACGCTCACGCCGTGCGGACCGTCGGCGAAGTACAGGTGGTTGCCCGAGACCGTCACGCCTTCGCCGTGGCCGATGGCGATCGGCTGGGTGGCCGAACCGTCTTCGGCCGCGCCGACTTCGTTGGTGCTCACCAGATTCACCGGCACGGTGAAGCGCTCGGTGATCGCGGCGACACTCCCGGTCAGCTTGGTGATGTCCACAAAGCTCACGCCACCAGCGCCCGACGATTCCACCAGATCCACCTGGTTGTTGGTCGCCACGTTCCTCGATGGCAGCAGGAACAAGCCGCCACCGTGGCCGTTGATTTCGCCCGTCACCAGTTGCACCGGCGCCGCGTAGTTGCCCTTGGCGTCACCCACCAGGAAGGCGGGCATGGACTCGTCTCCCACCGTGACCGGGGTCATGTCGAAGGATTTGACGAACTCGTAGTCGGGCCAGAAGACGCGGGGCTCACTGGCGCCTTCGATCTTGTCGTTGTCGTAGCTGCCCTGGCGCCACTGCGCGCCCGGCGCTTCGGCACCGCTGACCACCACCAGGCCGGCAAAGTGGTCGGTGTAGAAGGCGCGGAACTTGCCGGGGCCTGCGTCGGTGTCTTCGACCACGCGCACATCCATCACGCCGGCTTCTTTGAGCATGCCGGAGCCGAAATGCGACAGGATGCCCTTTTTGTCCACGTTGATCGGCGGCTCTTTCGGGCCATGGGCGGGCGCGGCCGGCACATAGCCTGCGTAGGCGATGTTGTTGGGATCGCTTACGTCCACCGCCACCAGACCGCCCAGCGAGTAGGCGATGTAGGCCATGGTCTTGCCGCCGACGTCGACGACGTCCATGCCGCGGGCGTTGTAGTAGTACTTGCCGTAGCGGTCGAACTCGGCCCAGGGATACCAGGTGTGGTCGTTCTTGGCTTTGAGCTCGAAGGCTGCCTGCTGGTAGGTG
>NZ_JBPCSJ010000477.1:0-3279 GCF_051007235.1 Hydrogenophaga sp.
CTCCAACAGAGGCTGGAGTGCTCGAAAGGGCCTCCAGCCTTTGGTGCTTTCAGAGCCGCCAGTGCTGATGGCACTGGCGCAGTGTTTTGATGAAACACCGCTAAGCAGATTTGCACAGTCTGTTTAGCAGTGTTTTCTGACCCCGACTGCAGAAGACCACTTGGTTCGGGCTTGCGTGCAACGCGCAGGCCGTCCGCCAACGGCAGGTAGTGGCCTGCCGCCAAGCCCGTCACCCGGCGCCTCGAGCGTCGGGTTGGCCGATCAGTCGCCGCAGACCTCAAGCCCGGAGATCTCATGGCATCCGCATCGAAATATTCCTACACCGAACGCAAGCGCATCCGCAAGAGCTTTGGCAGCCGCGAGAACGTGCTCGCGATCCCCTACCTGCTGCAGATGCAGAAGGACGCCTACACCGCGTTCCTGCAAGCCGACACCGCGCCCAAGAAGCGCACCACCGAGGGCCTGCAGGCCGCCTTTGAGGCCGCCTTCCCCATCGTCTCGCACAACGGTTTTGTCGAGATGAAGTTCGTCGAGTACAACCTGGCCAAGCCGGCGTTCGACGTGCGTGAGTGCCAGACCCGTGGCCTGACCTTTGCGTCGGCTGTGCGCGCCCGCGTGCAGCTGATCATTTACGACCGCGAGTCCTCGACCTCGCAGTCCAAGGTGGTCAAGGAAGTCAAGGAACAAGAGGTCTACATGGGCGAAGTGCCCCTGATGACCGACAAGGGTTCCTTCATCATCAACGGCACCGAGCGCGTGATCGTGTCGCAGCTGCACCGCTCGCCGGGCGTGTTCTTCGAACACGACAAGGGCAAGACGCACAGCTCGGGCAAGCTGCTGTTCTCGGCCCGCATCATTCCTTACCGCGGTTCGTGGCTGGACTTCGAATTCGACCCGAAGGACGTGCTGTTCTTCCGCGTCGACCGCCGCCGCAAGATGCCGGTCACCATCCTGCTCAAGGCCATCGGCCTGACGCCGGAAAGCATCCTGGCCAACTTCTTCGTCAACGACCATTTCCGCCTGATGGACAGCGGTGCGCAGATGGCCTTCGTGTCCGAGCGCCTGCGCGGTGAAGTGGCCCGTTTCGACATCACCGACAAGGCCGGCAAGGTGGTGGTCGCCAAGGACAAGCGCATCACCGTGCGCCACACCCGCGAACTGGAGCAGTCGGGCACCACGCACATCAGCGTGCCGGAAGACTTCCTGATCGGCCGCGTGGTCGCCAAGAACGTGGTCGATCCGGACACCGGTGAGATCATCGCCAAGGCCAACGACGAGCTGACCGAAGCGCTGCTCAAGAAGCTGCGCAGCGCCGGCGTGCAGGAACTGCCGTGCCTGTACACCAACGAACTGGACCAGGGCGCCTACATCAGCCAGACCCTGCGTGCCGATGAAACCGCCGACGAGTTCGCCGCGCGCGTGGCCATCTACCGCATGATGCGCCCCGGCGAGCCGCCGACCGAAGACGCCGTGCAGGCCCTGTTCCACCGCCTGTTCTACAACCCGGACACGTACGACCTGTCGCGCGTGGGCCGCATGAAGTTCAACGCCCGCGTGGGCCGCGACGAATCCACCGGCCCGATGGTGCTGTCCAACGAGGACATCCTGGCCGTGGTCAAGATCCTGGTGGACTTGCGCAACGGTCGCGGCGAAGTCGACGACATCGACCACCTGGGCAACCGCCGCGTGCGCTGCGTCGGCGAACTGGCCGAGAACCAGTACCGCACCGGTCTGGCGCGTATCGAGAAGGCCGTCAAGGAGCGTCTGGGCCAGGCCGAGCAAGAGCCGCTGATGCCGCACGACCTGATCAACTCCAAGCCGATTTCCGCGGCCCTCAAGGAGTTCTTCGGTGCGTCCCAGCTGTCGCAGTTCATGGACCAGACCAACCCGCTGGCCGAGATCACCCACAAGCGCCGCGTGTCGGCCCTGGGCCCGGGCGGTCTGACCCGCGAGCGCGCCGGCTTCGAAGTGCGCGACGTGCACGTGACCCACTATGGCCGCGTGTGCCCGATCGAAACGCCGGAAGGCCCGAACATCGGTCTGATCAACTCGCTGGCCCTCTACGCCCGCCTGAACGAGTACGGTTTCATCGAGACCCCGTACCGTCGCGTGGTGGACGGCAAGGTGACCAACGAGATCGACTACCTGTCGGCCATCGAAGAAGGCAAGTACGTCATCGCCCAGGCCAACGCGGCCCTGGACGCTGAAGGCCGCCTGACCGGTGACCTGATCTCCGCCCGTGAAAAGGGTGAATCCATCCTGACCCCGGCCGACACCATCCAGTACATGGACGTGTCGCCCGCACAGATCGTGTCGGTGGCCGCTTCGCTGGTGCCCTTCCTGGAGCACGACGACGCTAACCGCGCACTGATGGGCGCCAACATGTCTCGACAGGCCGTGCCCGTGCTGCGTCCGGAAAAGCCGATGGTCGGCACCGGCATCGAGCGCGTGGCTGCGATCGACTCCGGCACCGTCGTCACCGCCAACCGCGGTGGTGTGGTCGATTACGTGGACGCGACCCGCATCGTGATCCGCGTGAACGACGCCGAGGCCGTGGCCGGTGAAGTCGGTGTGGACATCTACAACCTGATCAAGTACCAGCGTTCCAACCAGAACACCAACATCCACCAGCGTCCCATCGTCAAGAAGGGCGACAAGCTGGGCAAGGGTGACGTGATCGCCGACGGCGCTTCGACCGACCTGGGTGAAATCTCGATCGGCCAGAACATGCTGATCGCCTTCATGCCCTGGAACGGCTACAACTTCGAAGACTCGATCCTGATCTCCGAGCGCGTGGTCGCCGAAGACCGCTACACCTCGATCCACATCGAGGAACTGGTGGTCATGGCGCGCGACACCAAGCTGGGCGCGGAAGAAATCACCCGCGACATCCCCAACCTGGCCGAGCAACAGCTCAACCGCCTGGACGACTCCGGCATCATCTACGTGGGTGCCGAAGTGCTGCCTGGCGACGTGCTGGTCGGCAAGGTCACGCCCAAGGGCGAGACCACGCTGACGCCGGAAGAGAAGCTGCTGCGCGCCATCTTCGGCGAGAAGGCTTCGGACGTGAAGGACACCTCGCTGCGCGTGGACCAGGGCTCGCAAGGCACCGTGATCGACGTGCAGGTGTTCACCCGCGAAGGCATCACGCGCGACAAGCGTGCCCAGCAGATCATCGACGACGAACTCAAGCGCTTCCGCCTGGACCTGAACGACCAGCTGCGCATCGTCGAGGCCGACGCGTTCGACCGTATCGAGAAGCTGCTGACCGGCAAGATC
>NZ_JBPCSJ010000478.1:0-5318 GCF_051007235.1 Hydrogenophaga sp.
GCCCAGCAGCGCGGCCTCGGCGGCTTCGGCGCGCAGCGCGGTGGGCGCCACGTTGGTCAGCGCGATGCGCACATGGCTGACCGTGTTGCCGGTCTTGCGCAGCACGACCGCGCAGCCGGCCGTGGCCCAGTCACCGGTCTTGCGCTTGAGTTTTTCGTAGGCGTATCCGGTGCCCTGCGCGAAGGCCGGGGCGTGGATCTCGACCATCACCTCGTTTTCTTCCAGCAGCGTCATGTAGGTGCCCAGGAAGAAGCCGTCGGCCGCCACGGTGCGGCGGCCCTTCGGTCCTTCGAGCACGAAGGACGCTTCGATCGCGATGGACAGCGCAGGGTGGTCGTTGCCCGGGTCGCCGTGGGCGATGTCCCCGCCGATGGTGCCGCGGTTGCGCACCTGCGGGTCGGCGATCAGCTTGGCGGCCTCGGCGAGCAGCGGCAGTTTGGCCTGCACGATGGGCGAGCTGATCAGGTCGTTCTCCACCGTCATGGCACCGATCACCACCTGGCCGCCTTCTTCGCGGATGCCGCGCAGCTCGGGGATGCGGTTGATGTCGATCAGGTGGGCCGGCTGCGCAAAGCGCAGCTTCATCATGGGCAGCAGGCTGTGGCCGCCGGCCAGCAGCTTGGCGTCGGACCCAAGCTGGCCCAGCAGGGCCACGGCCTCGCCGACGGACTTCGGCGCGTGGTACTCGAAACGCGGTGGAATCATCGTGTTGTCTCCTGGTCTTCTGGGTGGGTGATTGACTTTTGTCAATGCACAACCAGTCTGGGGGAGACCCGGTTTCCGACACCACCGTCGGGTCTTGAACTCAGGTGTTCACAAAACGACCGTTTTTTCGCACGAACTGCATGTTCGGCTGCACGAAATGCTCAGATCAGGCGCGCCCGGCGTGGCAATAAGGGTATGTCCTAGACAAAAAACGATCCGCCCGATCCGCCCGATCTGCACCTCAGTGCCGGGCCAGCAGCCCCAGCGCCTCGCGCAGCCGCACCACCTCGCCGCGCGCCACCGGGATGGGCTCGCGGTGCTTGCCCTTGAGCACGATCTGCGTCTTGCTGCCTTCGCGCCCGAGCTCGGCCACCGCCTGCAGGTTGACGATGAAGCAGCGGTGCACGCGCATGAACTGCGCCGGGTCCAGCCGGGCCTGCAGGTCGCCGATGCTCAGGTTGCAGAAATGGAAACCCTCGCGCGTGAGCACACGGGTGTAGTGCGCTTGCGATTCCAGGCTCAGCACGTCCGCGGTGTCCACGAAGGCCACCTTGTGGTTGGCCACCATGGGGATGCGGTTCAGGCGCAGGCTGGGGGTGGGCGCCTCGCTGACCGGCTGTTCCTGGCTCACCACCTGGGTCACGTCGTAGAACACGAGCACGAAGCCGGTGGTGGCGCCCTGGTGGTCGGCCAGCCGGGTCACCTTGATCAGCAGCACCTGTTCGGGGATGTTGATGATCATGGTCATCGGCGTGTTGCCGGCCACCGGACAACCCGCCGCCTGGTCCAGCAGGAAGTTGACCTTGGGCTTGGAGCGTTCGGGGTGGAACGAGGTGACCAGCTTGTCGAAGGGCTGTTTCTCGCCCACCGGCAGCACCTTGCGGGCGAAATCGTTCATCGCCAGCACGTTGCGCGCGGCGTCGAGGTGGATCACGCCGACCTCGAATTTTTCGAACAGGTACAGGGGCGAATTGCCGGTGGCCTGGACTTCCATCTGTGTTGTCTCCGAACGCGTCTGGGATCTGCCAGAACCGCCCAGCCTACCGCAAGTGGGGCCATCGCATACACTTTCGGGTTGATTTTTCGAGGTATTCCATGAGTCTCCAATGCGGCATCGTCGGCCTGCCCAACGTCGGCAAGTCCACCCTTTTCAACGCCCTGACCAAGGCCGGCATCGCCGCCGAAAACTACCCCTTCTGCACCATCGAGCCCAACACCGGCGTGGTGGAAGTGCCCGATCCGCGGCTGGCCCAGCTGTCCGAAATCGTGCAGCCCGAACGCGTGGTGCCGGCCATCGTGGAGTTCGTGGACATCGCGGGTCTCGTGGCCGGTGCCAGCACCGGTGAAGGCCTGGGCAACAAGTTCCTGGCCCACATCCGCGAGACCGACGCCATCGTCAACGTGGTGCGCTGCTTCGAAGACCCGAACGTGATCCACGTCGCCAACAAGGTCGACCCGATCGCCGACATCGAGGTCATCCAGACCGAGCTCTGCCTGGCCGACCTGGCGGCGGTGGAAAAAGCCATCCACCGCGTGAGCAAGGTGGCGCGCGCGGGCGACAAGGACGCCATCAAACAGCTGGCGATCCTGGAGAAGTGCCAGACCGCGCTGAACGACACCCAACCGGTGCGCACCATCGATTTCAGCAAGGAAGAACGCGCCCAGCTCAAGCAGTTCTTCCTGATCACCGCCAAGCCGGCCATGTTCGTGGCCAACGTGTCGGAAGACGGTTTCGAGAACAACCCCTTCCTGGACCGCCTCAAGGCTTTTGCCGAGAAGCAGAACGCGCCCGTGGTGGCCATCTGCGCCAAGATCGAGGCCGAACTCTCCGAGATGGACGACGCCGACCGGCTGGAATTCCTCAAGGAGCTGGGCCAGGACGAGCCGGGCCTGAACCGCCTGATCCGCGCCGCTTACAAGCTGCTGGGCCTGCAGACCTACTTCACCGCCGGTGTGAAGGAAGTGCGCGCCTGGACCATCCACGTCGGCGACACCGGCCCGCAGGCGGCCGGCGTGATCCACACCGACTTCGAGAAGGGCTACATCCGCGCCCAGACCATCGCGTTCGACGACTTCATCCAGTTCAAGGGCGAACAGGGTGCCAAGGACGCCGGCAAGATGCGCGCCGAAGGCAAGGAATACGTCGTCAAGGACGGCGACGTGATGAACTTCCTGTTCTCGTCCTGAGCGCCGACATGACCGACACCGGCCGGCCCGAACCGCAGCGCCTGGCCAAACGCCTGGCCGCCCAGCTGCCTTGCTCGCGCAGCGACGCCGAGAACTACATCGCCGGCGGTTTTGTTCGTGTCGATGGTGTGGTGGTCGAAGAGCCGATGGCGCGCGTGCGCGACGACCAGGCGGTCACGCTGGACCCCAAGGCCAAGCTGGAGTCGCTGGCGTCGGTGACGCTGATCTGGCACAAGCCCGCGGGCCACGTGCTGCCGCCGGACCCGCTCCTGCCGGACGCGCTGGCCGCACAATGGTTCGCTCCCGCCCACCGTTTCAAGGCCGACCGCTCGGGCGTGCGCCCGCTCAAGGCGCACCTGCACAAGCTGCTGCCGGTGGCGCCGCTGGGCGATCTGTCCAGCGGCCTGATGGTGTTCACGCAGAACCCCGGTGTGGCGCGCAAGATGACCGAAGACGCGAACCAGCTCGAACACGAGTGGCTGGCCGATGTGGCGGCCGATCCCGCGCTGGAAGACGAGACGCGGCGCGACGCGGTGCTGCAGTCGCTCGGCCAGGCGCTGTTTTTTGACGGCTGGGCCGTGCCCAAGGCCCGGGCCAGCTGGCAGAGCGAGCAACGCCTGCGCCTGGCGATCAAGGGCAACCGGCCCGGTCAGGTGGCCCACCTGTGCGAACGCGCGGGCCTTCAGCTGACCGGCCTGCGCCGGCTGCGCCTGGGCCGCATCTCGCTGGCCGGTCTGCCGGTGGGCGAGTGGCGCTACCTGCTGGGTTACGAGCGCTTCTGAGCCGCCACCCGCAGCGCATCCCCGGTTGGGCTGCGCCCCGACGAACCCCGGGCATTCGCCGGGGTCCGCTCCGGGGCTGCGTCAGCTGACCGAACAGGTGAAGCTGCTGGCCTTGCTGGCGTCACCACTGCCCTCGTACTTGGGGAAGCTGGGGAACGGGCACAGCGGTCGCTCGAAGGTGCCGGCGTCGGACGTGCCGGTGGCCACCAGCTGGTCGGGGGCGATGCCTTTTTCCACCCAGTCCACCAGCGCGGTGATCAGGTCGGCCTTGGCCGCGCCCGGACCGGTCAGGTCGTGCCCCACGCCGGGCGAGGTGACGAAGCGCGCGAAGCCGTCGTACGCGGTGCTGCCGCTCTGGTTGCGCACCTGGTCCAGAAAGGCCGCGGTGCGGTAGACCGAGACGCAGGTGTCGGCCAGGCCGTACCAGACCAGCAGCTTGCCGCGCTGGCCGAAGGTGCCGAGGTCACTGGAGGGCTCCATGGTGTTGGCCAGGGCCTGCCACCGTGCCGAGATGCTCAGCGGGTCGTGGTTCATGGCGTCCGCCGACTCGGAACCCGTCAGGGCCTGGATGACCGAGGTGGGCGCGATGTAGCTGAAGCCCTTGCTCAGGAAGCCGCCGTCGTACTCGAAGCCGAAGGCGTAGACCTGCCAGTCGCCGGTGGCGGCGCCGCCGCGGCCGTAGCGCTCATACCCGGTCATGCCGTTGGCCAGGATCAGGGGCACCGTCTTGTCCGCGTAGTTCAGTCGGATGGCCTCGATCTGGCCCGTGGTCAGGCAGCTGTCGTCCTGTGCGCCGGCCACGTCGTCTGCGCATTTCAGATCCGTGGGCACGTAGGTGCAGGCCTCGACGTTGCCGATGATCCCGTCTTTCAGACCGTCGAGGTTGTCGCAGGCCGCGATCTCGGCGGCCGCGTACAGGGCCGACTTGCCGGGGCTGATCCAGTTGGCCTGCGCCGGCACGGCCGCATCCACGCTGCCGTCCGCGTTGCGGCCATAGATCCAGCGGTTGAAGCCGCCCATGTTGACCTGGTGCGCCTGCTGGCTGATGGCCGGTGACATGGCCAGCACACCGTCGTAGTCGTTGGGGTAGCGGTCGGCGGCCATCAGGCCCGAGCGGCCGCCATTGGAGTGGCCCACCATGTAGCGCCGCGTGGGCGCCTTGCCGTAGAACTGGGTGGCGATGCGCGTGCCCACCTGCAGCGCCAGGTGGTTGGCTTCCTGCGCGTGGTTGGCCAGCGCCACCGGGTCGGTGCCCCAGGCAAAGTCTTCTGTCTGGTGGCCCGAGTCGGAGCTGATGCGCACGAAGGGCAGGGCTGCATCCGTCTGTACGTACTTCACGTGCCAGGGGTCGTCGGTGGGGATGAAGCCGTCAAAGCCGCCGCCGCCCAGCGTCATGGTCTTGCCGTTCCAGTCGCTGCCTTCCGGCAACTCCACCGCCCACTGGATGGTGGAGCCCGGGCCGGACACGATGGTGCCGCGCACGATGCAGGCGCGGGGCAGGGTGATGGCCTCGCCGGTGCCGTAGTGCGTTTCGGTCACGGTCTGCGTGTCCCGCAGCTCGGTGCGCTCGAACGTCGCGTTGGCCGGCAGCTGGCTGGGCACGTACGCCGCGCACGACTGGGCGAGCGGACGGGCCGCGGGCGG
>NZ_JBPCSJ010000479.1:0-14513 GCF_051007235.1 Hydrogenophaga sp.
GGCCGGATCGCCGCTGGCGTCGTTCTCGACGATGCGCTGCAGGCCCGACAGCTGCGAGCCGTCATCCAGGCTGATCAGCGTGACGCCCTGGGTGGCGCGACCCATCTCGCGGATCTCTGCCACGCGGGTGCGCACCAGCACACCGCGATCGGTGATCAGCATGATCTCGTCGTCGGTATGCACCAATGTGGCAGCCACGACCTTGCCATTGCGCTCGCTTTGCTGGATGGCGATCATGCCTTTGGTGCCACGGCCATGGCGGGTGTATTCGCCAATGGGCGTGCGCTTGCCGTAACCGTTGACGGTAGCGGTCAGCACACTTTGCTCTTCGTCTTCGGCCACCAGCATGGCGATCACGCTCTGGCCGTCTTCCAGCATCATGCCGCGCACGCCGCGCGCGTTGCGGCCCATCGGGCGCACGTCGTTCTCGTCGTAGCGCACCGCCTTGCCGCCGTCGGAGAACAGCATCACGTCATGCTTGCCGTCGGTCAGCGCCGCGCCGATGAGGTAGTCGCCCTCATCCAGGTCGACGGCAATGATGCCGGCCTTGCGGGGGTTGCTGAACTCATCGAGCGCGGTCTTCTTGACGGTGCCCATGCTGGTGGCCATGAACACGTAATGGTCGGCGGGGAAGCTGCGGAATTCGCCGGTGAGCGGCAGCACCACGTTGATCTTCTCGCCTTCGGCCAACGGGAACATGTTGACGATGGGGCGGCCGCGCGAGCCGCGTGAGCCGGCGGGCACTTCCCAGACCTTGAGCCAGTAGAGGCGGCCGCGGTTGGAGAAGCACAGGATGTAGTCGTGCGTGTTGGCGATGAAGAGCTGGTCGATCCAGTCGTCTTCCTTGGTCGCCGTCGCCTGTTTGCCGCGGCCGCCGCGCTTCTGGGCCCGGTATTCGGACAGCGGCTGACTCTTGATGTAACCGCTGTGGGACAGCGTCACGACCATGTCGGTCGGCGTGATCAGGTCTTCGGTGGAGAGGTCCTGCGCGCTGTGTTCGATCTCGCTGCGGCGGGCGCCCAGCTTGGTCTGGCCAAACTCGTTCTTCACCGCCACCAGCTCTTCACTGATGATGGTCGAGACGCGTTCGGGCTTGGCCAGGATGTCCAGCAGGTCGTCGATGACGGCCATCACGTCCTTGTACTCAGCAACGATCTTGTCCTGCTCCAAGCCAGTCAGGCGCTGCAGGCGCATCTGCAGGATTTCCTGGGCCTGCGTCTCGGAGAGGCGGTACAGGCCGTCGGCCTGCATGCCGAACTCGCGTTCCAGGCCTTCGGGGCGGTAGTCGTCGGCGCTGATGGTGCCGCCATCAGCCTTGGCGCGGGTCAGCATCTCGCGCACCAGCTGGCTGTCCCAGCTGCGCGTCATCAGCTCGGCCTTGGCCACCGGCGGGGTGGGGCTCTCGCGGATGATCTTGATGAACTCGTCGATGTTGGCCAGCGCGACGGCCAGGCCTTCGAGCACATGGCCGCGTTCGCGTGCCTTGCGCAACTCGAACACCGTGCGGCGCGTCACCACCTCGCGGCGGTGCTCCAGGAACACTGTGATCAGGTCCTTGAGGTTGCACAACTTGGGCTGACCGTCGATCAGCGCCACCATGTTGATGCCGAAGGTGTCTTGCAGCTGGGTCTGCTTGTACAGGTTGTTCAGCACCACTTCAGGCACTTCGCCACGCTTGAGCTCGATCACCAGGCGCATGCCGGACTTGTCCGACTCGTCCTGGATGTGGCTGATGCCTTCGAGCTTCTTCTCGTGCACCAGCTCGGCGATGCGCTCCTGTAGCGTCTTCTTGTTGACCTGGTAGGGGATCTCGTCAACGATGATCGCCTGGCGCTGACCCTTGTCGATATCTTCAAAGTGGCACTTGGCGCGCATCACCACGCGGCCACGGCCGGTACGGTAGCCGTCCTTGACACCATTGATGCCGTAGATGATGCCGCCGGTGGGGAAATCGGGCGCCGGGATGATCTCCATCAGCTCATCGATGGAGCAGTCCGGGTTCCTGAGCGAATGCAGGCAGGCGTCCACCACCTCGTTGAGGTTGTGTGGCGGGATGTTGGTGGCCATGCCCACGGCAATGCCGCCCGAGCCGTTGACCAGCAGGTTGGGCAGGCGGGTCGGCAGCACCAGCGGCTCTTTTTCCGAGCCGTCATAGTTCGGGCCGAAGTCCACCGTCTCCTTGTCGATGTCCGCGAGCATCTCGTGCGCGATCTTGGACATGCGGATTTCGGTGTAACGCATCGCGGCGGCGTTGTCGCCGTCGACCGAGCCGAAGTTGCCCTGGCCGTCCACCAGCATGTGGCGCAGAGAAAAGTCCTGCGCCATGCGAACGATGGTGTCGTACACCGCGCTGTCGCCGTGCGGGTGGTACTTACCGATCACGTCGCCAACGATACGGGCCGACTTCTTGTACGGCCGGTTCCAGTCGTTGTTGAGTTCGTGCATCGCGTACAGCACACGCCGGTGCACAGGCTTGAGGCCGTCCCGCGCATCGGGCAGGGCGCGCCCCACGATCACGCTCATTGCGTAATCAAGGTAGCTGCGGCGCATCTCCTCTTCCAGACTGATGGGCAATGTCTCTTTGGCGAACTGGGTCATGGGTGGAGGCGGCGTGGCAATGTGAAACGGAAAGGCAACATGACATTTTAGTGGGCGGCCGTCCGGCCTCCGCGGTGCGGAACATGTTGTTCATCCACAACGGCATTGGGCAGTAGGTCGAAAGTGGTGTCGCCCAGGGCTGCCCTGCCGAAGGTGCTGCATACATGCTTGTGGCACAATAAATTCAGCGTTTTGAGTGGTGGTCACTTCAAGCGTCATTGTTGATATCCAGCCCCCCGGGGTTCATTACGAGGAAAACCATGAAAAAACTGAACAAAGTGGCAATGCTGATTGCAACTGCCGCCATGGCTTCGGCTGCCGGCGCCCAGACCATCGACAACTGGCGTGACGCGTCTTCCAACCTGGTGTGGAAGAACGGCACCAACGAACTCTGCTGGCGCGATGCCAACTGGACCCCCGCCACCGCCGCCGTCGGCTGCGACGGCGCCATCGTGCCCAAGGCTGCTCCTGCTCCCGCACCGGCTCCCGCACCCGCCCCTGCTCCCGCACCGGCTCCCGCTGCTGTGGCACCGGCTCCCGCTCCGGCACCTGCTCCCGCACCGGCTCCCGCTCCGGCCCCCGCTGCCACCAAGGTGACTTACGCGGCTGACGCCTTCTTTGACTTCGACAAGGCTGTCCTCAAGCCCGAAGGCAAGGCCAAGCTGGACGATCTGTCTGACAAAGTCAAGGGCATCAACCTGGAAGTGGTGATCGCTGTGGGCCACACCGACTCCACCGGCAAGGCTGGCTACAACCAGGCCCTGTCCAACAAGCGTGCCGAAGCTGTCAAGGCTTACCTGGTGAGCAAGGGCATCGAAAGCAACCGCGTCTACACCGAAGGCAAGGGCATGGACCAACCTGTGGCCGACAACGCCACCAAGGAAGGCCGCGCCAAGAACCGTCGCGTGGAAGTCGAGGTGGTCGGCACCCGCACCAACAAGTAATCCCTGGATCGCTTGAAAAAAACCGCGCTTCGGCGCGGTTTTTTTATGGGCTGGCGATAATCGAAACATGAATCCTAATGTGAATGCCGACCCGGCCGAGCTGGCCAAATTTTCCGATCTGGCCCACCGCTGGTGGGATCCCGAGAGCGAGTTTCGCCCCCTGCACCAGATCAATCCGCTGCGGCTGAACTGGATCGATGGCCTTGCCGCGTTGACCGGTAAGACCGTGCTCGATGTGGGTTGTGGTGGTGGCATCCTGTCCGACTCGATGGCCCGCAAAGGTGCCCAGGTGACGGGTATCGATCTTTCGACCAAGGCGCTGAGGGTGGCGCAACTGCACGCGCTGGAAGCTGGTACCGCGAATGTGCAGTACCGCGAGATCAGTGCCGAGGCGCTGGCAGCCGAAGCACCGGCGTCGTACGACGTGGGGACCTGCATGGAGATGCTGGAGCACGTTCCCGACCCTGCGTCGGTGGTGCGGGCGTGTTCGCAGTTGGTCAAACCTGGTGGCTGGGTGTTTTTCTCCACCATCAACCGCAACCCCAAGTCCTTCCTGTTCGCCATCGTGGGGGCTGAATACGTCTTGCAGATGCTGCCCAAAGGCACGCACGAGTACGCCAAGATGATCCGCCCCAGTGAGCTGGCGGCGTATTGCCGCGAAGCCGAGCTGGAGCTGGCGCAGACCCGGGGCATGGAATACAACCCCCTGACACGCCGTTACTGGCTCAGCGGTGACACCAGCGTCAACTACCTGCTGGCCACGCGCAAGGCATGAAGCGGCCCGCTTTCGCCGTGCAGGCGGTGTTGTTCGATCTGGATGGCACCTTGGTCGACAGCGCTCCCGATCTGGCGCTGGCTGCAGAACGCATGCGTGCTGCTCGCGGCCTGCCTCCCTTGCCGATGTCTGGCTACCGCCCGCACGCCAGTGCTGGCGCACGCGGCATGCTGCAGATTGCGTTCAGTCTGGCGCCAGATGACGAACGATACGACCGGTTCAAGCAAGAGTTCCTGCACGAGTACACCCAGTGCCTGCTGCACAGCACCGCCTGCTTTGACGGCGTTGCCGAACTGGTGGACTCGCTTGAACGCATGTCCCTGCCCTGGGGCATCGTCACCAACAAGGCGCAGCGTCTGACAGAACCTGTCCTGGCCGGTCTGCCCACCCTGGCGCCTGCTAGGGCCGTGGTGTGCGGCGACACGCTACCCAAGGCCAAGCCGCACCCTGATCCGCTGCTGGAAGCGGCTCGGCGTCTGGGCGCGGCACCGACCGCGTGCCTCTATGTGGGTGACGACGAGCGGGACATCGTGGCCGGGCGTGCCGCGGGTATGTTCACCGTGGCGGCACGTTACGGTTACCTGGGTGAAAGCGGGGAAACCGGGCACTGGGCGGCCGACGCGGAGGTGAATTCGCCACTGGAGGTCTTGAAATTGCTCCAACTGCCTTAAACTCTGTCGCCTAGGGGCTGCACTGGTTTCGACGTGGGTTCGGGCACGCAGCAGGGCATGTCGAGGTTCTGTCACCTCGTAAAACCGCAGAAAAAAACTAACTGCAAACGACGAACGTTTCGCACTCGCCGCTTAATCCGGTGAGCCTTGCAACAGCAGGCCGATAGGCTGGGCAAGGGCGGTCGCAAGACTGTCCAGGCTGCAAGGGAATTTTTATCGGCTGGCTCCGCGTCGGGTACCTTGGCGTGGGGCGAGATCCAAGGGTGCTGGTTGCCTGCGTAGCGTGTCGCTGCGCGACGCGGGTGGCGAGACTCAAATCAGACGACTACACATGTAGAACTGCGCGGAGAAGGCTTGCGGACGGGGGTTCAAATCCCCCCAGCTCCACCACCTACCCAAAAGCCTCGAAGCTTCACTGCTTCGGGGCTTTTTCATTGGTTCGCGTCCATGGCGCGTCCGGTTCCAGGAAGTGATTCGGCATGCTGCAATTGCAGGAGATTCTTTTTTCTCAAGGGTTTGGTACGCGACGTGTCTGTTGTGGCTTGGTCCAACAGGGGCTGGTCCAACTGGGCGAAGAGCGGCAACCCTGTGTGGATCCGACCGAGCGGCTGGAAGAGGAGGGGCTGGTCTTCTGGGTGCAAGGAGAGCGCTGGGCTTACCACCGGTTGGCCTATCTGCTGCTGCACAAACCCGCGAGCACCGAGTGTTCGCAAAAACCCAGCACCTATCCCAGCATCTACACGTTGCTGCCGGCGCCCTTGCGCACCCGCGGTGGCGGTGCGGCGGCCGGCGTTCAGGCGGTGGGACGGCTCGACCAAGACACGACGGGGTTGCTGCTTCTGTCCGATGACGGCAAGTTCATCCACCGGTTGACTTCGCCCCGCCACCATGTGCCCAAGGTGTACGAGGCCTTGGTCAAACATCCGCTGGACGGGCGGCAGATCGCACGTCTGCTCGAAGGAGTGGTGCTGGACGACGATCCGCGCCCTGTTCGTGCCCAGGCGGCCGAGGCGGTGAACGAGCATCACCTGCGCCTGACACTGACGGAAGGCAAGTACCACCAGGTTAAACGCATGGTGGCCGCTGTGGGCAACCGGGTGGAGGGGTTGCACCGCTCGTCCATTGGCGGTCTTGGGCTGGACGACTCGCTACCGCCCGGCCAGTGGCGTTGGCTGACTGCAGACGAGGTGCGTGCGTTGGTGGAGAAGCCGACCGCCTGACCGGGCAGAGCCGGCGGACGGCTCAGAGCAGGTCGCCCTTGCGGCTGTCCAGCGGCACCAGAAAGGAATTGTCCTGCCATTGCGACGTGAAGTCGCTGGAGCGTGTGTCGCCGGTGGTGCTCGACGGCCAATTGGACATGGGGCTGAAGTCGCTGTGGCGGATGTTGCGCTGGCGGTTGATCGCCGAGCGCAGGTTGGCCTGCGCCGCGATGATGGCCCGCTCTTCTTGTTCGCGTTCGCGCATGCTTTGAGCGGTGGGCGATTCACCCAGGAATTCGGCCCGGATTTCGGCCACGGTGGGCAGGCTGCTGGAGCGCACCACCCAGTAGGGCAGGCCGCACTGGGTCAGCAGCGAGTGTTTGAGCATGCGGGTGCTGCGCGGTAGCGCGTTCTTGCCGGGCACGTCCAGGCAACCCATCACCTTTCCGTCGGCCTTGCAGATGGTGAAGGTGCAGTACACCCCGCCCAGCAGTCGGTACCAGTGCATGCCTTGTTCGCTGTCGCGCGGCAGCGTGAAACGCGTGACCGGCAGCTTGATCATGATGTGATGGTCGTAAAAAGCGCGGGCCAGCCAGTGCCAGACCCGGGCCTCTTCGCTGTTGACCAGAGCACGCGTGCTCAGTGGCCAGTGCTTGGGGATGCGGCGTTGCTCCCGCGCCCGGTGGGTGGCCCAGGCACGGTGCAGCAACGCGCCCAGCGCCAGCAAAGCGGGCACCAGGGCAGTGAGCAGCCAGGGATCGTTCCAGGAGGTCATGGGGGCGTGGGGAGCGACCGTCGGGACGATGGTCGAATATGTATCAAAGTGTATTGAATTGGCGCGCCGCTGGCCGTGGATCGGGCGCCGCTGATCGGTCGATAGCGTGAATTGTTCTCGGTTTGCCGCTCTGCGCGGGGTGTCTGCCGCCGGACGGACCGATCAGCGCAGCATCCCCCAGGCTTGCAGTCGGCTGGCGGCGAACTGGGCGGCCTGGCCTTGCTGGCTCAGCCGCAGGTACTGGGCATAGTGCTGCGCCGCCTGCTGGCGCTGGCCCATGCCTTCCAGCGAAACGCCTTTGAGAAACAGCACACCCGGGTCCCCCGGCAACTGCCGGTCGAACCGGTCCAGTCCCTCGAAGGCGGCGCCCGGGTCGCGCAGGCTCAGGGCCAGCACGCCGCTGAGCTTGTGGGCTTGCGCTTCTTGCGGGTAGATGGCCTGGGCTTGCTGGGCGTACTGGCGGGCTTCCTGGGTCTTCTTCTGGGCCTGCAGGCATTGCGCCATGCGGAAATGACCGGCGTAGTCGCGCGGGGTGAGTTTCAATGCGCTGGCGAAGGCGGTCTGGGCTTGGCTGTAGCTCTGCGATGCCATGGCGGTTTCGCCGTTCTGGCAGGCGGTGATGGTGGGTTTGATCCGGCGCAGGCTGCTGGTGCTGTCCATGAAGCGTTCGCGCTGCGTGGGGGCGTTGGCGCTGCTGGCATAGCGCTGGCGGGCCTGCTGCGCAGCGGTGTTCAGCCGCTCGCTGCTCATGGGGTGGGAGGAGAACATGGTGGACAGCAGACTGGGCGCTTCCTTTTGTTGATCGACCAGCAGTTGGTGCAGGGCGGTCATGCCTTGTGCCGGGAAGCCGGCACGCACCATGTATTCCTGCCCCAGCGCATCGGCTTCGCGTTCGTGGTCGCGCGAATAGCTGGCCAGCAGAGCGCTGGCGCCGATCTGGCTGCCCAGCCCAACGAGCTGGCCCCACTGCGAGTCTTGCGCGGCGATGTTCAGCCCCAGCACGGCCGCCTGGGCCACCATGGCCTGCCCCTGGCGCTGGGCGGCGTGGCGGGCGTTCACGTGCCCGATTTCGTGCCCGAGCAGGGCGGCCAGCTCGGCCTCGCTGCCCAGCTCGGCCATGATGCCGCGCGTCACGCCCATGGCGCCGCCGGGGAAGGTGTAGGCGTTGACGTAGTTGGCGTTGAGCACGCGGTAGGAGTAGGGCATGTCGGGCCGGTGGCTCAGCGCCTGCAGCCGTTTGCCCACGTCGCCCACGTACTGATTCACCGCCGGGTCCTGGATGGCGCCGAGGTCTTGCGAGAACTGGTGCGGCGCGACCTGCGTGTCCATCTGGCGTTCTTGCGCCTCGCTCATGCCCACCACGATGGACTGGCCTGTGACAGGCGACTTCGCGCAACCCTGCAGGCCTGCCATGCCGAGGGTGCTGGCGCCCATCAGCCACAGCGCCTGGCGGCGGCCGATGCGGTTGGCCTGCAACTGCTGGGCCAGCGCCTCAAATGCGGGGGCTGAGGTGTTCATGGAGGCTCCGGTGGACAAAACCCGTGGATTTTGCCCAAAGGCCGGTCGGGCGTACATCCCGCAAACAGGGGGCGAACCAGGGCGCAGGTGGCTACGGCAGCACCGACAGGAAAGGGGCGATGGCGGCGGTGAGCGCATCGGGCTGGTCGCGGTGCGGGCTGTGGCCGCAGTGGGGGATGGCGACCGTGCGGGCGTGTGGGGCGGCCTTTGCAATCTCTCGCAGTTGCTCCAGCGTGCCGTATTCGTCCCCTCCGCCCTGCACCGCGAGCAGCGGTGCCTGGATGCGGCGGCAGTCGGGCCGGATGTCGAACGCGCGAAACGCAGGGCTCAGCCAGACGTCGTTCCACTGCCAGAACGCGTTGTCCACGTCGGCGTGGTAGCGCGCCAGGCGCTGTCGCAGGCCCTTGCCGTCCGTGTCGGTTGCTGCACTGGCCAGGTACAGGTCCCGGGCGGCGGTGATCGCTTGCAGCGCCACGTCTTCCACCCAGACGTGCGGCGCGATGGCCACGCAGGCGCTGACCGGGTGCTGGCTGGCGTGCAGCAGCGCGATGGTGGCGCCGTCGGAGTGGCCGATCAGCACCGGCCGCTCAATGCCCAGACCCTGCAGGAGGCGTGGCAGCACCCGCTGCGCCTCGATGTGCATGTAGTCGGGTTCATGGCGGCCGATGTGCCAGGCGCCGTCATGGCGCGGCGCGCCACGGACGTCGGCCACCGGATCGGACTGTCCATAGCCCCGCCGCGAATACAGCCAGCCCGCGCGGCCCGTGGCGGCGCACAGTTCTTGCGGCCAGTGGCGCCCGCGCTGCGGCCACATCGCGACGCTGCCCAGACCTTCGTGCAGGAACAGCAGGGGTGCGCGGCCGGGCGGCCCCGGAATGTGTGCAGTTTCGAGCTGGATGCCGTCGATCTCAATGCGTTGCATGCGTCGCATGTTAGTGGCCGGGCGGGCCCAGGCTGTCGCTGGCGCAAGCCCTTGAGCGGTTTCTGCTGCAGGGGAAAGGGGTATTCTTCCGGCATGAGCCTGTTGTTCGATTCTTTCTGGCGCGCCGTGGCGTACTGCATGCACCCACGGGTGATCGCGCTGTCGTTCCTGCCGCTGGTGCTGATGGTGGTGCTGTCCTTCGGCCTAGGCTATTTCTTCTGGGACGCCGCGGTGGCCTCCGTCACCGCCTGGCTTGAAGCGTACGAAATGGTGCAAACCCTCCTGGGCTGGCTCGAACGCGTGGGCATGTCGTCGTTGCGCACCGTGTTCGCTCCGCTGCTGGTGCTGGTGCTGGCCACGCCCGTCATCGTGCTGTTGTGCCTGCTGCTGGTGGCCGCTTTCATGACACCGGCCATGGTCGACCTGGTCGGGCAGCGCCGTTTCGCGCAGATGGAGCTCAAGCGCGGCGGTTCGATGCTGGTCAGCGTGTTCTGGTCGCTGGGCTCCACCTTGCTGGCCGTGCTGGCTTTGCTGGTGTCCATGCCGCTGTGGCTGGTGCCGCCGCTGGTGCTGATCCTGCCGCCCCTCATCTGGGGCTGGCTGACCTACCGCGTGTTCGCCTTCGACGCCTTGGCCCTGCACGCCAGCGCGCCCGAGCGCAAGGCCATTCTCAAAGAACACCGTGGCAGCTTGCTGGCCATGGGCGTGCTCAGCGGTTACCTGGGCGCCGCGCCCAGCCTGCTGTGGGCATCGGGCGCCATGTTCATCGCGCTGGCGCCGCTGCTGGTGCCGGTGGCGATCTGGATCTACACCCTGGTGTTCGCGTTCGCCTCGCTGTGGTTCGCGCATTACACGCTGGCCGCGTTGCAGGCGCTGCGGGCATCGCAAGCCGCTACCGTGGCCGCCACCACCGATGTCATCGACATGCCGCCGGCCGAGCCCGTGGCCCTGGCTCAGGACCGTCCCACACCCTCGCTTCCCCCCGCTGCACCATGAAACCCGCGTTCGGCCTCATCATCATCGGCGACGAAATCCTCTCCGGCAAACGCGCCGACAAGCATCTGCCCAAAGTCATCGAATTGCTGCAGGCGCGAGGGCTGTCGCTGGCTTGGTCGCGCTGCGTGGGCGACGAGCGCAAGCGCATCACCGCGGCGCTGCGCGATGCCTTCGCTACGAGTGATGTGGTGTTTTCCTGCGGTGGCATCGGCGCCACGCCGGACGATCACACCCGCCAGTGCGCGGCGGCCGCTTTGGGGGTGGATCTGGCCTTGCACCCCGAGGCACGCGGCCTGATCGAGCAGCGCATGCGCGACCTGGCGGCAGAGCGCGGCGAGGCCTACGACCCCGACCGGCCGGACAACGTGCACCGCTTCAACATGGGCGTGTTCCCGGTGGGTGCCAGCATCATCCCCAACCCTTACAACAAGATTCCCGGCTTCAGCTGCCGTGGCGCGGGTGGTGGCGTGGTGCATTTCGTGCCGGGTTTCCCGGTCATGGCCTGGCCGATGATCGAACAGCTGTTGGACACCGACTACGCCGCCTGGCACCAGCGCGGCGCCTGGCAGGAGCGGTCGGTGGTGGTGATGGGGGCGATGGAGGCGACCCTCACGCCGCTCATGGAAGCCGTCGAGCGGGAGCACCCCGTCAAGGTCTTCAGCCTGCCCAGCGTGGACCACCCGGAATACGGACGCCACATCGAACTGGGTGTCAAAGGCCGCCCGGACGCGGTGACCACCGCGTTTGCCCAGTTGCTGGCCGGGCTGCACGCGCACCATGCACAACTGGGCCCTGAATTGGTGCGTTGATCAAATGAGCTTTGTTGGTGCATTCTTGTTTCTTGTGCACCAATGTTGTGCAATTGATGTCTGAATGACGTCTTGGCGCGGACAAAGCGCCGCACCCAGGCGGTCTGGGCTGGCCGCATGAGCTGCCTTGGGGCACCGGCGCTGGGCGATAATCGAAAGCGGTGTGCACCGCGCACCATCCTCGCGGCATGCGACAGGCCTTCTGGTGGCATGGAAGCTGCTTGAACTGCCCCGTCAACCGATTTTTTACCCACCCAGCTACAGGAGCTTTTTGATGGCCAAGACCGTCGCAGACGTGATGCAAATGGTGAAAGACAACGACGTCAAGTTCGTTGATTTCCGTTTCACCGACACCCGTGGCAAATGGCAGCACATTACGATCCCGGTGTCCCAGTTCGGCGAAGACAAGTTCGAAGAAGGCCAGGCCTTTGACGGTTCGTCCATCGCGGGCTGGAAGGGTATCGAGGCTTCCGACATGTTGCTCGCCCCCGAGGCCAGCAGCGCGTTCATCGACCCCTTCGTCGAAGAGACCACCCTGGTGCTGGTTTGCGACGTGATCGAGCCCACCGACGGCAAGGCTTACGAGCGCGATCCGCGTTCCATCGCCAAGCGCGCTGAAACCTATCTGAAGGCCACCGGCCTGGGCGACGTGGCCTACTTCGGTCCGGAACCCGAGTTCTTCCTGTTCGACGAAGTTCGCTGGAGCAACGAGCCCGGCCACAGCTTCTACCAGATCGAAGAGTACGAAGCTCCCTGGAACAGCGGCGCCAAGCTCGAAGGCGGCAACCGCGGCCACCGTCCGCGCGTCAAGGGTGGCTATTTCCCCGTGCCGCCCGTGGACAGCACCATGGACATGCGCAACGAGATGTGCCAGATCCTGGAAGCCGTTGGCGTGCCCGTCGAAGTGCACCACCACGAAGTGGCTGGCGCCGGCCAGTGCGAAATCGGCACCAAGTTCTCGACCCTGGTCGAGCGCGCCGACTGGACCCTGCTGCAGAAGTACGTGATCCAGAACGTGGCCAACGTGTACGGCAAGACGGCCACCTTCATGCCCAAGCCCTACCACGGTGACAACGGCTCCGGCATGCACGTGCACCAGTCGGTCTGGAAGGACGGCAAGAACCTGTTCGCAGGCAACGGCTACGCCGGTCTGTCGGAATTCGCGCTGTACTACATCGGCGGCATCATCAAGCACGCCCGTGCCCTGAACGCCATCACCAACCCCGGTACCAACAGCTACAAGCGCCTGGTGCCGCACTTTGAAGCGCCGGTGAAGCTGGCCTACTCGGCCAAGAACCGTTCCGCTTCGATCCGCATCCCCAACGTGGCGTCGGACAAGGCCCGTCGCGTGGAAGCCCGCTTCCCCGATCCGCTGTGCAACCCGTACCTGTGCGTTGCCGCTCTGCTGTTGGCCGGTCTGGACGGCGTGGAAAACAAGATCCACCCCGGCGAAGCCGCCACCAAGGACCTCTACCACCTGCCGCCGGAAGAGGACAAGCTGGTCCCGACCGTCTGCGCCAGCCTGGACGAAGCCCTGGCCCACCTGGACAAGGACCGCGCGTTCCTGACCAAGGGCGGTGTGTTCACCGACTCGTGGATCGATGCCTACATCGAGCTGAAAATGACCGAAGTCACCCGCGCCCGCGTGGAAGTGTCGCCGGTCGAGTACGACATGTACTACAGCCTGTGATGCGCTCTCTGGCTCACCGTGTGTGGGCCGGATGCCGAAAAGGGACGACGGATGTCGTCCCTTTTTGCTTTTGGGCGGTGCGCAAGGCCCTCCTGTCGGGTGCCCGCGGCACTTTTGTCGGGGTTTTGATTCATACTGAAAAGCTGCCCGCAGGCGCTGTTGGCGCCCGTCCCATTTGCTCCACAACATGACGCAAACCTTCGTGATCCGATCGCTGGCCCCCTTGCTCGCCCTGGCCAGCCTGTCCGCATTGGCGCAGGACCGCATCTACCGCTGCGGCAACGAATACACCAACGATGCCGAGGTGGCCAAGGCCCGCGGCTGCAAACCCATGGACGGCGGCAACATCACCATCATCCAGGGCACGGCACCGCAAGCGCCCCGGCCGGTGGCTGCCGCCGCGCCGCGCCCGACCACGTCGCAGCCCGCCGCGCGCACCAGCGGTGAACGTGTCGACAGTGGCGAGCAGCGTGCCCGCGACAGCGATGCGCGCGCCATCCTCGAAGCCGAGCTGCGCAAGGCCCAGGACCGCCTGGCCCAGGCCCAGAAAGCCTACGCCAACGGTGCGCCGGAAAAAGAGGGCATCGAGGGCCGCAACCACCAGCGCTACCTCGACCGCGTGGCCGAACTCAAAGCCGCCGTGAGCCGCGCCGAGGGCGATGTGGCCGGTATCCAGCGCGAGCTTTCGCGTTTCAGCGGCGCATCGGCCGCTGCCGGAAGTGCCGCAAAATAGGCGGCTTGAAAAAGCCTGCCCCCCTCTCCCCAACCTCCCCGCTCCCGCCCGCTGCGCTGTCGGCCGCTGTCGGCACCACGGGACACGGCTCCCCCACCATCGCACAACGCTTCCAGTCGCTGGACCTGCTGGCCACCCTGGTGGCCGTGGTCGCGTCCGATGGGGCCGTGCTCTACGCCAACGCGGCGCTGGAAGACGCTTTGGGCATGTCCCGCCGCAGCATCACCGGCGCGCTGCTGCAGGACTGTTTCACCGAGCCTACCTTGCTGCAGAACGCGCTCAGCGGCGCCCACGGCAACGAGTTCGCCGCCCTGCGCTACGACGCCTGGCTCCGGCGCCTGACCCACGACCCCTTGCCGGTGCACGTGGTGGTGGCGCAGACCGACGTGCCAGGCGAGGTGATCGTGGAACTGCTGCCGCTGGAGCAGCAGACGCGCCAGGAGCGTGAGGAGCGTCTGATCGACCAGGCGCAGGCCAACAAGGAACTCATCCGCAACCTGGCCCACGAGATCAAGAACCCGCTGGGCGGCATCCGCGGCGCGGCGCAGCTGCTGGAACTCGAACTCGACAACAAGCAGCTGACCGAGTACACGCAGGTCATCATCCACGAGGCCGATCGCCTGCAAGCACTCGTCGACCGTCTGCTCGCGCCGCACCGCAAGCCCCACGTGGTCGGCGACGTCAACATCCACGAGGTCTGCGAGCGGGTGCGCTCGGTCATCCTGGCCGAGTTCCCGCGCGGCCTGAAGGTGGTGCGCGACTACGACACCTCCATCCCCGAGTTCCGCGGGGATCGCGAGCAGCTGATCCAGGCGGTGCTCAACATCGCCCACAACGCGGCGCAGTCGCTCGAGTCGCGCATCGAGGCCGGCGACGCCAGGAT
>NZ_JBPCSJ010000480.1:0-11463 GCF_051007235.1 Hydrogenophaga sp.
CCTCGGTGCCGCGCTTCTCGGTCTCGCCGATGACTTTCATGGGCGACACTTCGACGCCGTTGACCGTCTCGATGATGCGGTTCTGCACGAAGCCCTTGCTGAACTCCATCACGTGCACCTTGCCGTCGCGGCGGATGGTCAGGCGCAGCATCTTGGAGAGCGCGTTCACGCAGCTCACGCCCACGCCGTGCAGGCCGCCCGAGACCTTGTAGCTGTTCTGGTTGAACTTGCCGCCGGCGTGCAGTTCGGTCAGCGCGATTTCGGCGGCCGAGCGCTTGGGCTCGTGCTTGTCGTCCATCTTCACGCCGGTCGGGATGCCGCGGCCGTTGTCGGTCACGCTGATCGAGTTGTCGGTGTGGATGGTGACGACGATGTCGTCGCAGTGGCCAGCCAGCGCTTCGTCGATGGAGTTGTCGACCACCTCGAACACCAGGTGGTGCAGGCCGGTGCCGTCGGACGTGTCGCCGATGTACATGCCCGGGCGCTTGCGCACGGCTTCCAGGCCTTCCAGGATCTGGATGGCACCCTCGCCATACCCCTCGCTCGCGCCGGCCTGGTGGGCGTCGATCTTGGGCTGGAAGTTGGAGCTGTCGACCCCGGCTTCACCGGTGTGGACGGCATCGTTTCCGGTTTCGGCGGGCTTGTTGGCTTCGGACATGGTGAATTTCTCTGACTTCTAGAAACGCCAAACCCGCTGGTCAGCGGGTTGGCATGCAATCGGGCTGCGGGGCGCTGCGGATCAGATCCGCATCGGCATCACCACGTACTTGAAGGCGTTGTCGTCGGGGTTGGTGATCAGCGCCGAGCTGTTGCCGTCGGCCAGCTCGATGCGCACCATCTCCTGCGTCATGTTCTGCAGGGCGTCGATCAGGTACGTGACGTTGAAGCCGATTTCGATGGCGTCGCCGCTGTAGTCGATGTCGAGTTCGTCCACAGCCTCTTCCTGCTCGGCGTTGCTCGACGCGACGCGCAGCGTGCCGGCTTCGACGTTCAGGCGAACGCCCTTGAACTTCTCGCTCGTCATGATGGCGGTGCGCTGCAGGCTGGCCAGCAGCGGCTGGCGGCCCAGCGTGACGATGTTCTTGTGGTTCTTGGGGATGACGCGGTTGTAGTCGGGGAACTTGCCCTCGACCAGCTTGGTGACGAACTCCATGCCGTCGAAACTGAATTTGGCCTGGTTGGACGCGAACTGCATCTCGATCGCGCCTTCCTTGTCGGACAGCAGGCGCTGCAGTTCCAGCACGGTCTTGCGCGGCAGGATGACTTCCTGCTTGGGCACTTCCACGTCCAGCTCGGCGCTGGCAAAGGCCAGGCGGTGGCCATCGGTGGCCACAAGGCTCAGCTTCTGGCCTTCGGCCACGAACAGGATGCCGTTGAGGTAGTAGCGGATGTCGTGCACCGCCATGGCAAACGAGACCTGGCCCAGCAGGCTCTTGAGCGTCTTCTGCGGCACGCTGAACACGGGGCCGAAGCTGGCCGATTCCTGCACCAGCGGGAAGTCTTCGGCCGGCAGGCTCTGCAGCGTGAAGCGGCTCTTGCCACCCTTGAGGATGGTTTTGCCGCCGGTGTGCTCCAGGCTCACCGCCTGGTCGCCCGGCATGGTGCGCAGGATGTCGATCAGCTTGCGCGCGCCCAGGGTGGTGGCAAACGAGCCGTCGTCACCGCCGAGTTCGGCCGTGGTGCGGATCTGGATTTCCAGGTCGCTGGTGGTCAGCTGCACCTGGCCGCCGCTCTTGCGCAGCAGCACGTTGGCCAGGATCGGCAGGGTGTGCCGGCGCTCCACGATGCCCGCCACCGACTGCAGCGCAGCCAACACTTTGTCCTGGGTGGATTTCAAAACGATCATGTCAGGGTCTTTCGTCTCGGGGGTGGCCTGTTGGTCGGCACGCTGGTTAAGCCAAAACTTTGCTATTTTCGCCTGTTTACAAGGCTTTTTTCGGTGGGCTGCGAAGCAATGCAGGGGGCGTTCACGGTCAGCCCTTGAGGGTCTGTTCAAGGACGTGCAACTGCTGGTTCAACTCGGAGTTCGTTTGGCGCTCGGCCGCAATCTTGCGCACCGCGTGCAACACCGTGGTGTGGTCGCGCCCGCCGAACAGCTCGCCGATCTCGGGCAGGCTTTTCTGGGTCAGTTCCTTGGCGATGAACATCGCGATCTGTCGCGGGCGGGCGATGCTCGCCGGGCGCTTCTTGCTGTACATGTCCGCGACCTTGATCTTGTAGTAGTCGGCCACGGTCTTCTGGATGTTCTCCACGCTGATCTGCCGGTTCTGGATCGACAGCAGGTCCTTCAGGGCATCACGCGCGAGCTGGATGGAGATGTCTTTCTGGTTGAAGCGGCTGTAGGCCAGGATCTTGCGCAGCGCGCCTTCAAGTTCGCGCACGTTCGAGCGCACGTTCTTGGCGACGAAGAAGGCCACCTCTTCGGGCATGACGGCGTTTTCCACCGCCGCCTTGTTGATCAGGATGGCCACGCGCATTTCCAGCTCGGGCGGCTCGATGGCCACCGTCAGCCCCGAATCGAAACGCGACACCAGGCGCTCGTGGATGTCGGCCAGGCCCTTGGGGTAGGTGTCGCTGGTCAGCACGATGTGGCTCTTGCGGGCCAGCAGCGCCTCGAACGCGTTGAAGAACTCTTCCTGCGTGCGTTCCTTGTTGGCGAAGAACTGCACATCGTCGATCAGCAGCAGATCGAGCGAGTGGTAACGCTCCTTGAACTCGTCAAAGGTCTTGCGCTGGTAAGACTTGACCACATCCGATACGAACTGCTCGGCGTGGATGTACAAAACCTTGGCCTGCGGGCGGTCCGCCAGCAGGTGGTTGCCGATGGCGTGCACCAGGTGGGTCTTGCCCAGGCCGACGCCGCCGTAGATGAACAGCGGGTTGTACAGCTGGCCCAGGCTGCCGGCCACGTGCATGGCGGCGGCGCGTGCCATGCGGTTGGCCGAACCTTCCACCAGCGTGCCAAAGGTCAGCGCCGGGTTCAGGCGGCTGCGGGGGCCGGCCACCACGGCGGCCTCGACCGGGGCGACGTCCGGCATTTCCGACAGCACCTGTTCCTGCACGGTGCGGGTGGCGGGCGTAGAGCGGACAGGGCCTTCGCGCGGAGCAAGCGCTAACTCAAGGCTGACCGGGCGACCCTGGATGCTTTCCAGCAGCGCGGTGATGCGGGCGGCGTACTGCGCCCGGATCCAGTCCATCTTGAAGCGGTTGGCCACCTGCAGCGTGACCTTGGAGGCATCGGGGGCCACCGTGGCGGCCAGCGGCCGGATCCAGGTGTTGAACTGCTGCTCGGGGATGTCCTGGGCCAGCCGGTCCACGCAGGTCTGCCAGAGGTCGGCGGCCGCGGGCGGCGTCAGGTCTTCGGGAATGCCCTCGATCATGCTGGGAGAAACGGGAGAAGTGTTGTGGACAAATGACAGAGGGCTGAGGCGGCATTGTAGTGCGCGGGGGCACTTATCCACAAGGCGGGCACGCGCCGGGGCGGGCCTGGGCTGGCCGCCGGTCAGGGGCGCGAAGTTTACGCAGAAAACCGGGTTTGCTGGTTAAGTGCTTGCCCTGTTTTGGATTTTGGCGCGATAATCGCGGGTTTTCCTCTAACTTGAAAAGCCCTGGTCACGCCTGGGCCGCACTGCCATGGCAATGAAACGCACCTACCAGCCTTCCAAGATCAAGCGCGCCCGTACGCACGGTTTCCTCGTGCGCATGAAGACCCGCGGTGGTCGCGCCGTCATCAACGCGCGTCGCGCCAAGGGCCGCAAGCGTCTGGCCGTCTGAGGCCATTGACGCACTGGCCGATGCTGGCCGGTCGGATGCCCTCCACCACCACCCGCCCAGGCGGGGCCGGCTGATGCAGCGCATACGCAACCGCGCCCAGTTTCAGGCCGTCCTGGCGGGCCCGCCCGTGGCCAAGACCGCCCATTTCGCCCTGCACCGTGGCGCCCTCGATGGCGCGCACGAAGGTCGCCCTCTTTTCGCTGTAGCCGACGCCTGGCTGGGTGTGCTGCTGCCCAAGCGCTGGGCGCGCCGCGCGGTCACGCGCAACACCATCCGCCGCCAGATCTACGAAACCGCCCGCGCGGTGCCCGTGGGTTTGCCGCACGCGGCGTGGGTGGTGCGTTTGCGCAGCGAGTTCAGCCGTAAACAGTTCGTCAGCGCGACGTCGGAGCCGCTCAAGCGTGCCGTGCGCGCCGAGCTGCAGCAACTGCTGGGCAAGGTGGCCAAAGCGCCGGCGAACCCCGTGGAGGCCAACCATGCGGGTTGAATGGCCGCGCCGCGCCCTGATCGGTCTCGTCAAGGGCTACCGTCTGCTGCTCAGCCCCTGGCTGGGCAACAGCTGCCGCTTCGAGCCCACCTGCTCGGTCTACGCCATCGGCGCCCTGCAGCGCCACGGCGCGCTGGCGGGCACCTACCTCATGCTGCACCGCATCGGCCGTTGCGGTCCGTGGTGCGCGGGCGGTTGCGACCCGGTGCCCGAGTCGCCGCCCCGGCTGTTCACGCGGCTGATCCCTATGTCTTCCCCTGAAAAGCAGAACCTGTCATGAACGACATCCGCCGTTCCATCCTCTGGGTGGTCTTTGGTTTCTCGATGGTCCTGATCTGGGACAAGTGGCAGATCCACAACGGACAGAAGCCGACCTTCTTCCCGAGCGCCGCGGTCACCGCCCCGGCCGCCGGCAAGCCCGCAGCCACCGCGGCCGATGGCACCGTGCCCGCCGCCAGCGGCGCGGTGCCGGCCACCGCTGCTGCCGGCACCGCGCCGGCGGGTGCCACGGCGCCCGCACCGGCGGGCCAGCGCGTGGACGTCAGCACCGACCTGTTCAAGCTGACCTTCAACACCGAAGGCGGTTCGCTGATCGGCGCGACGCTGCTGCAGCACGCCAGCAAGCAGCTGGGCACCGCCCCGATCGAACTGCTCACGCAGACGCCGGATCACACCTACATCGCGCAGACGGGTCTGATCGGCGGGGCCTTCCCGACCCACAAGACGCCCATGACCCTGGTGCCCGGTGCCACGGCGCTGGCCGATGGTCAGAACGAACTGCAGATCCGTTTCGAGTCTGCGGACGTGGGCGGCGTCAAGCTGGCCAAGACCTACACGCTCAAGCGCGGCAGCTACGTCATCGGCGTGAGCCACGAGGTGGTGAACACCGGCGCGGCACCGGTCAACCCGCAGCTGTACGTGCAACTGGTGCGCGACGGCGCCACCGGTGCCAGCGAAACCCCGTTCTATTCCACCTTCACCGGTCCTGCGGTCTACACCAACGAACACAAGTACCAGAAGGTCGAGTTCAAGAAGATCGAGGACAACAAGGTCGACATCGTCAAGACCACCAGCGATGGTTACGTCGCCATGGTCCAGCACTACTTCGCTTCTGCCTGGTTGCTGGCCGAAGGCACAGCGCGCGAGAACTTCGTGCGCAAGGTGGACAACAACCTGTACGCGGTCGGTTCCATCACCGCCCTGCCGGCGGTGGCGCCAGGTCAGAGCCAGAAGATCGACGCCCGCCTGTTTGTGGGCCCGCAGGACGAGCACGTGCTGGAAGCCACGGCCACGGGCCTGGAACTGGTCAAGGACTACGGCTGGCTGACCATCCTGGCCAAGCCGCTGTACATGCTGCTGTCCGCCATCCACGACTTCGTGGGCAACTGGGGCTGGTCGATCGTGCTGCTGGTGGTGCTGCTCAAGGCCGCGTTCTACTGGCTCAACGCCAGCGCTTACCGCTCCATGGCCAAGATGAAGGCGATCAACCCGCGCATCATGGAAATGCGCGAGCGCCTCAAGAGCAACCCGCAGGCCATGCAGCAGGAGATGATGAAGATCTACCGCGAGGAGAAGGTCAACCCGCTGGGCGGCTGCTTCCCGATCATGATCCAGATCCCCGTGTTCATCGCCCTGTACTGGGTGCTGCTGTCCAGCGTGGAGATGCGCAACGCACCGTGGATGGCCTGGATCACCGACCTGTCGACCAAGGACCCGTTCTTTGTGCTGCCGGCGTTCATGACGCTCACCACCATCGTGCAGACCGCCCTGAACCCGCTGCCGCCGGACCCGCTGCAGGCCAAGATGATGTGGCTCATGCCGCTGATGTTCTCGGTGATGTTCTTCTTCTTCCCGGCCGGCCTGGTGCTGTACTGGATCACGAACAACGTGCTGACCATCGCGCAGCAGGCCTTCATCAACCACAAGATGGGCGTGCCGCTGAAGATCACGAACCCGTTCGAACTCTTTAAGAAGTAACCCCCCGCGCCGCTGCGCGGCTCCCCCCTTCAAAGGGGGGCGACACCAGAGGCCCGGCGAAGCCGGTTCCTCGGTGTCTCTGGCAGGGGACATTTCGTGCCAACGGGCCTGCGGTTGCAGGCCCTTTCTGTTTTCCGCCGTATCCTTTTGCCCCATGCTTGCCGCTTCCCGTGACCCCATCGCCGCCATTGCCACCGCGCCCGGACGCGGGGCGGTGGGCATCGTGCGGGTGTCGGGCCAGGGGCTGGCGCCGTTCGTGACGGCCTTGCTGGGGCGGCTGCCCAGGGCGCGTGAGGCGACCTACCTGCCGTTCCCGGACGCTGCGGGCCAGCCCATCGACCATGGCCTGGCGCTGTGGTTTCCGGGGCCGCATTCCTACACCGGCGAGGACGTGCTGGAGCTGCAGGGCCACGGCGGGCCTGTGGTGTTGCAGTTGCTGCTGGCGCATTGCCTGCGGGTGGCGCAGACCGCGGACGCCCAAGGCCAGCCGCTGCTGCGCGGCCTTCGACCGGCGCGAGCGGGCGAGTTCACCGAGCGCGCCTTCCTCAACGACAAGCTGGACCTGGCGCAGGCCGAGGCGGTGGCCGACCTGATCGACGCCAGCACCGAGGCCGCCGCGCGCAGCGCCAGCCGCTCGCTGGCCGGTGTGTTCTCGGACCGCATCCACGCGCTGCGCGACGCGCTGGTGAACCTGCGCATGCTGGTCGAGGCGACACTGGACTTCCCTGAAGAAGAGATCGACTTCCTGCAGAAGGCCGACGCGACCGGCCAGCTGGACCGCCTGCGCCAGGGCCTGGCCGCGGTGCTGAACGAGGCGCGGCAAGGCGCGCTGCTGCGCGACGGCCTGAAGGTGGTGATCGCCGGCCAGCCCAACGCGGGCAAGAGTTCCTTGCTCAACGCGCTGGCGGGCGCCGAGCTGGCCATCGTCACGCCGATTGCCGGTACCACGCGCGACGTGGTGCAGCAAACCATCCAGATCGAAGGGGTGCCGCTGCACGTGATCGACACCGCCGGCCTGCGCGAAGGTGCGGACGTGGACGAGGTCGAGCAGATCGGCATCCAGCGCGCCTGGGGGCAGATCCACAAGGCCGACGCGGTGCTGTTCCTGCACGACCTCAGCCGCTGTGACCAGGCCGCCTACGCGGCGGCCGACGCGGCCATCGCCGCCGACCTGCCCGCCGGGGTCACCGTGCTGCCGGTCTGGAACAAGCTGGACCAGTGCAGCACCGGTGCGCAGTCCCTGCTGGCGCAGGCCAGGGCGGCGGGCGACCTGGCCATTTCGGCCAAGCAGGGCGACGGGCTGGAAGCGCTGCGCCAGCGCCTGCTGCAGCTGGCCGGCTGGCAGCACGCGGGCGACGGGCTCTTCATGGCACGCGAGCGGCACCTGCAGGCCCTGCGGCGTGTGGGCGAGCACCTGGACCTGGCGCACGAACGCCTGGCCGCCCAGGCCGAACACCTGGACCTGCTGGCCGAAGAACTGCGCCTGGCGCAGCAGGCGCTGGGCGAGATCACCGGCGAGTTCAGTGCCGACGACCTGCTGGGCGAGATCTTTTCGCGTTTTTGCATCGGCAAGTGAGCACAGACCCGCCGTTGGTGCGCCGCAGCGCACCGCTGGGAACGCAGTTGTAAGCACGCGTAAGCGGCGCCTTGCGCGCGCCGGTGTGCGGCGGGTATGGTCCCGGCATGAACGCCACCCCGTCCTCCCCTGTGCGCTTTGACATCCTGGACCTGGCCCAGGCCATGAAGCACAGCAACGCGCTGGACGCGGTGCCCCTGAACCTGCAGGACGCGCAGTGGCGCAGCCTGGCCGACTACCTGCAGCCGGTGACCCTGCAGCAGGGGCAGGTGCTGATCGAGCAGGGCGTCAAGGACCGCACGGTGTATTTCGTCGAGAGCGGTAGCCTCACGGTGCACTACGAAGATGACAAAGACCGCATCCGCATCGCCATGGTCGGCGCCGGCTCGCTGCTGGGCGAAGGGGCCTTCTTCAGCCACCTGCCGCGCAGCGCCACCGTCAACGCCGGCAGCGCCTGCCGCCTGTGGTGTCTGACGCCGCTGCGTTTTCGGGAACTCTCCACCCGGTTCCCCGAATTGGCGCTGGAGATGACCGTGGCCATGTCGGCTGTGCTGGCGCGGCGCATGTACAACAAACCCAAACGCGTGGCGGTCACCTGATCGGGCCGCGGCCGCCGGTGGGCGCCCTGGCGCTCAATTCCCGCACCGCCGCGCCGATAGTCTGGACACGCGCCTGTGGCGCCTTCGAGGCTCGAACCATGATGCTGCTGAACTGGCTGAACGCCAAAAAATCCGCCACCGCGCGCAAAGGCACGGTGCCGCGCCCGCGCAAGTCCTTTGGCCAGACCACGCTGCCGCTGATTTCGCCGCGCCGCGGCCGCCGCATCCTGCGCCGCGAGCAGCTGTTTTCGGTGGTGCGCGAGTCCATGATCCGCGGCGGTGTGCTCTCGTCGAGTTACGAGTTCAAAGTGCTGACGCTGGACGCCAACGGCGACAGCTTCCTGGTGCTGATCGACTTGGCGCTGCCCGCCGAGGTGATGCCCGATGAATACCTGCTGGAAATCGAGCGCTGGGTGCAAGCCAGCGCCGAATCGCGCCACGACATGAAAGTCGGCTCGGTCTACTGGCGGCGCAAACCGGTGCACGACCAGCGCGGCATCGCGCTCAAGGCCGCGGTGGCCGCGCAGACCCGGCGCGACGCACCCGCATCGGCCCCGGCGCCGCTGGCCAGCGACACCGCCATCCCGCGTCCGCCGATGCCCGTGTCCGGCGGCCGTGCACAGCCGGTGGGGCGCGACGAACTCGAAGCCTTCCGCCTGGCGCTGGAAGCCGTGCAGACCCCTTTGCGCGGGGGTGATCTCGAAACCGACGTGTTCGGCCACCTGCCCCAGCCCGAGTCGCACAGCGACTTCAGCGCGTTGAGCGCCACGCAGTACGGCAAGCTCTGACCGCCCTCTCCGCGGCCCTGCCTGGGCAGCGACCCGGCCAGCAACGGCGTGCGCAGGCGCATGCCGTGTTCAGTGGCCCGCGAAATCGAGCAAAGTGAAGAGCTGAAGGCCCGACTCGCGCAGCCGCTGCGAACCGCCTAGCTCAGGCAGGTCGACGATGGCGGCGCCTTCCATCACCTCGGCGCCCAGTTTTTCCAGCAGGCGGCGCCCGGCCATCATGGTGCCGCCGGTGGCGATCAGGTCGTCGATCAGCACCACCCGGTCACCGGGCTTGACCGCGTCGGTGTGCAACTCCACCGTGGCGCTGCCGTACTCCAGTTCGTAGGTTTCTTCAACCGTGGTGAAAGGCAGCTTGCCCTTCTTGCGGATGGGCACGAAGCCCACACCCAACTCGTAGGCCAGTACCGAGCCGATGATGAAACCGCGGGCGTCCAGCCCTGCCACGACGGTGGGCCGCAGCGCCGGGTCCATGTAGCGGTGCACGAAGGTGTCGATCAGCACGCGGAAGACCTTGGGGTCTTGCAGCAGCGGCGTGATGTCGCGGAACTGCACACCCGGGGCCGGCCAGTCGGGCACGGTGCGGATGTGGCTTTTGAGGTAGGCGGAGGTGTCCATTCCCTGGATTATGGAGACACCCCCGCTGGGAGGGTAGGCACCCCCGCGCCGCCTGCGGCGTGCCTTGCAGGCCGCGCCACCGTCAGAGCCGTTGTCACTTCGGGCTGTCCAAGTCTGCGCAGGCAGACTTGGAGCCGCTGCCCTCAGCCCCCTCAAGGGGGCGATGCGAGTGGCCCGGTCAAGCCGGTTCCGCCGCATCCTGGACCGAAGTCACTTCATTCAGGCGACTGGCTTGAACTGGTAGCCGTTGCCCGACGCTTCGAGCGTGCCGAAGGCCGGGAATGGGAAGTGGAAGCCGCCGGCCAGCGTTTTGTCCTTGACCAGCATGTCGAACACGCGGCGGCGCGTCTGGCGGGCCATCTCGGGGTCCATGTCGAACTGCACCGCCCAGTCCGGGCTGCGCGCGAACAGCGACGGGATGTTGGTCACGTCGGCCACGTAGACGAACTTCTGGCCTTCGCTGGTGACGCTGAACAGGTTCATGCCCGGCGTGTGACCGAAGGCCGCTTCGGCGCGGATGCCGGGGGCCAGTTCGGCACCGGGTTCGAATTTCACCAGCTGCTCGGCCGGGATGCCGCCGATCACCTTGCGTGCGTTCTCGAAGCCGCCACGGGCCGCCGGCGGGGCGGCGTTCATCTTGGCGTCGTCGAACCAGAAGGCGTGTTCCGGCGCCGGCACGTGCACCTTGGCCTTGGGGAACATGAGCGAACCGTCTTTCTTGCGCAGGCCGTTGATGTGGTCGCCGTGGTAGTGGCTGATGACCACGTGGTCGATGTCTTCGGGCTTGAAGCCTGCGGCGGCCAGCTGGGCTGCGAGCTTGCCGGTGGTGGGCGGGCCGTTGTCGGCAAAGCCGGTGTCCATGAGGAATTTGCCC
Organism: Hydrogenophaga sp.; assembly: GCF_051007235.1. Taxonomy (GTDB): domain Bacteria; phylum Pseudomonadota; class Gammaproteobacteria; order Burkholderiales; family Burkholderiaceae_C; genus Hydrogenophaga. The sequence goes on from NZ_JBPCSJ010000480.1 coordinate 10,691, forward strand.
GCCGGGCTGACCACCAGGAAGGGCGTGAACGGGATGTCGACGTAGTCGGTGGGCAGGCTTTGCGAGGCCAGCAGGGCCTTGACCTGTTCCAGCGGCACGTTGCGCACGAACTCTTCGCCTAGCGGGCGGCGCAGCGCGCCGTCGTTCAGGGCGATCACCTCCATCGCGCCGAGCTTCATGCGTTTGAAGCCGGTGGTGGGCAGCGTGGGCGGCCCGAAGTTGGGCGCGGCCTGCTGCGACCACACAGACGAAAAGCTCAGGGCAGCGGCGCCGGCCATGCCGGCGCCCAGAAAGGCGCGTCGATCCATCATCTCGGTCTCCTGGGGGGTTGGGTTGAAAAAAGCAACCCGCATTAAAGACCGACTGGTCTGCGCTGTGACCAATCCGTTTTAGAGCCCCCGTTTGCCAACGGGTTATGCCGTGGCCGGCGGGGTGTTCAGGCCTTGCCCGAGAGCAACTTTTCTTCGGCCAGCGCCAGTGCGGTGGTGCTGCCGCTGAGCACCAGGGTGTCGCCGCCTTCGAGCACGGCGTCTTCGCGCACCGCCTCGCCACGCCGGTGGGGGCGCCGCCGGCGGGCGGTGCGCACGCCCAGGGCATCCAGCGCCAGGCTGCCCAGGGTGCGGCCGACCTTGTGGCCGCCGGGTGGGATGGTCACCGTGGTCAGGCGCTCGGTGTCGGCGTCTTCCACGCTGTCGTCGTCGGCGCCGTGGAAGTAGCCCTTGAGCAGGTTGTAGCGTTCGTCGCGCTGGTCCTGCACCACGCGGATCACGCGG
>NZ_JBPCSJ010000481.1:0-9629 GCF_051007235.1 Hydrogenophaga sp.
GTCCATGGGCGAACGCTCAGATCTCGTAGCCGTAGGAGCGGATCAGGGCTTTGATGTTCGGGCTCTTGAGCAACTGGACCAGCGCCCGCACGGCTTCGTTGCTGGCGCCACGCTTGAGGACCACGGCATCCTGGCGGATCGGGCTGTAGAGGTTTGGCGGCACTATCCACATCGAGCCGCCCTTGAGCTTGCTGCCTTCGAGCACTTGCGACAGGGCGACGAAGCCAACGTCGGCGTTGCCGGTGTAGACGAAGTTGAAGGTCTGGCCGATGCTTTCTCCCTGCACCAGCCGTGGTGCCAGCGCTGCGCTCACACCGAGCTTGTCCATGGCCTCGACCGCCGCTGCGCCGTAGGGGGCCACCTTGGGCGCGGCGTAGGCCACTTTGCCCAAGTCGGCGGCTTTCAGTACGTCGCCCTTGTTGTCCACACGGCCCGCCTTGGCCGACCACAGCACCAGCTTGCCAGTGGCGTAGGTGAATCGGCTGCCCGTCACCGCTTGGCCATCGGCTTCGAGTTTCTCAGGGATTTTGGTGTCCGCCGCCAGCAGCATGTCGAACGGCGCGCCGTTACTGATCTGCGCGTACAGCTTGCCGGTAGAGCCCAGCGTGACCTTCAGCGTGTGGCCCGTCGTCTTCTGCAGCACCGCGGCGATCGCCTTCATGGGCTCGGCGAAGTTGGCCGCCACCGCCACCTGGGCCTCGGCCGCATGGGCAGCGCCTTGTGCGAGGGTGGCACACAGCAAAACGGGCAGGGCTGACAGCAACAGACGCATGGATACCTCGCAACAGAAGAGCCACCGCAGCGGCGGGTGGGGGATCGTTATCCCGAAATGGAATAGCGAGTGTAGCGGGTGGATTCGGTTGCGGGCCGACAAGGGGTGAGGTGTCTGGCCACCGACCTGCTGATGGCGTTGCCTTATCCGTTGGAAGGACTGTTCTGCAGCGCGAGCGGTCGGTCGCGGCCGTTTTGCCGGGCGACCGCTCCGAGTCAAGTAGATGACATTCGCTCGGGGGTAGATGGTGATGACCACGTCATTGCTGCTTTCGCAAGGGCGAGTGCCGTGCTACGGCCCAGGCCGCGTCCGCCCCCGGTCGCCCAGGCTTGCTTTTGAAGCTTCGTATCCATGAGACTGCAGGCCCAATAGTGGGGCGGTCCAAACAGTCATGCGGCTGTCTGTCATCTCGGATTCAGCGCTCGAGGACTCAGAACTTGGCGCCGCTCATGGCCGCCAAGAAGGCCTGCGGGTTGAAGTACTCGCGGTAGTTGACGATCAGCCCGTTGCGGACGGTCACCACGGTGGCGTAGCTCAGCTCGTAGGGGTTGCCGTTGCTGATCACGCGGCCCGAGACGCTCCATTCGGCGATGGCCACGTTGGGGTCTTCGGTGGCGTGGATCTTCAGCGTCGGCAGGGACTGGATGTCGATGGCTTTCGGGTAGTCCTTCAGGAAGGCGTAGATGGCTGCGCGGCCGACGATCCTCCTGCCTGCGGGGTCCGGCGAGAACGGCAACTCGACGACGACGTTCTCGTCGCACAGCTCAGACCAGCCCTTCATGTCCTTGGCCAGAAAGAGGTCCAGGGCGCGCTTGAGCACTTGCGATGACGTCTGGCCTTGGCCTGCGTTCTGGGCTTGCGCGGGTGCAGCGAACGCAGTGACCGCGAGCGCGGCTGCGGCCATCAGTTGCCGCCGGCCCGTGCGCTTGGCGATGGATGTGTGCGGTTCGGTGTTCATGGTTTGTTCTCAGATCTTGATGAAGTTGGTGGCGGACAGGCTGCCGAAAGGCAGCTGCGACAGTTGGCCGCCGGTGACCAGCGAGCCGAGGTCCACCGGGAAGTAGCCGATGGCTTCCAGCACCTGGCGCACGGCCTGCTTGGCGTCGACGTCGTCGCCGGCATAGAACTGCACCCGTTGGCCGCCCGACACCTCGGGCTGCGCCAGCACAGTCACGTCCAGGTGGTTCAGTGCCTTGACGACGCGGGCGCCGGGCAGCATGTCGCGGACCACCTCGCTCGACGAGCGACCACCCAGGTCGATGGCCTTGATGCCGTAGGCAGCCAGCGGGTTGCTAGGGTCCTTGGCGTCGGGCGAGTTCGGGTCCAGGAACTCGACGGGGTTGGTGCCGTCGATGACGATGCGGTTGTTCCAGGCCGGCAGGCCCTTCAGTGCGGTGCCCAGGTCGGTCCAGCGCACGGCGACAAGCACGATGTCGGCCGAGGCCGCTTCCGTCACTGTGCCGGCCTTGATGGAGCCGCCGAGTTCGGCCACCAGCGGGGCCAGGGACTCGGGTCCGCGGCGGGTGGAAATGGTGGCTGCAATGCCCTTTTGGGCGAGCGCGCGCGCCACGTTGCTGCCGAGTGCGCCGGAACCGATGATGCCGATGGTCATGATGATGTCTTTCGTTGAGTTGGGTTGGAGTCGAGGAATACGTTCGAGAGAGGTTCTGTGCGGGCGTCTGCTGACCGCCTGCGATTCGTCAGTCAGCCGAGCTGGCCTGCAGCACGCAGGCTTTGCCGGATTCGGCGAATTTCGGTTTCGCCACGGGCCAGCGCGTCGGCGCTGGTGTGCACGGAGTACGTGCCCATCACCAGCGGATGCGCGTGCGGCACGGCAGAGCCCAGCACGAAGCGCGTGTCGGTGTCTGCGATGAAGTCGATGGCGGCTTCTGAAGAGGCAAAGCTGACGAGCTCGCCGGTTGCAATGGGCTCGCTCGACAGCAGCCGACCGCTGGCCACCGCCACCCAGGCCACGGTGTGGCCGGCAGGCGGCGTGAACCGCCAGCGTTCACCCGGCGCCAGCGTCACCGACAGATAGGTCATCGCAGACGGTGCCTCAACAGCGCTGCTTGCCGAGCCGTACTGGCCCAGCAGCACGCGCGCCGGGCCGACCTGCGGCACCTCGGACGGCGCCAGGTACCGGCTGAACGCCGGTGCGCTCTCCAGCGCGGAGGGCAGCGCCACCCACAGTTGAAAACCCTGGCCAGGCCGGTCGCCCACCGGTTCGCCGGTGTGCCACACACCGCCGCCGGCCTGCATCCATTCCACGCCGCCCTCGGGCAGCACGCCGGCCTGGCCGGTGCTGTCGGCGTAGTGCACATCGCCCTGGGCCATGAAGGTCAGGGTGGCGATGCCGGAGTGCGGGTGCATGCCGAAACGCGTCTGGCCGTGCTGCGCATCGAAGTTCACCAGGTCCAGGAAGATGAAAGGCTTGAGCGCCTGGCCCAAGTCGCCAGGGCTCATCAGGCGAGTGATGGGACCGTGCGTGCTGCCTTGGGTGCGGTGAACGACGGCTCGGGCCGATGGCGCGGCGACGGTGGCAAGGGCTTCGGTGGAGGGGGAGGTGGTCATGGTTGGGGTGCCTTGATTCGATGACGCAAGCTTAAAAACCCCGCCTTTGATTGACTAGGAGGCACAATCGGATTGAACTCGTCCAAAAAAGCAAGCAATCAACCATGCTCGACCTCAATGACGTCGCTGTGTTCGTGCAGGTGGTGCGCTGCGGCAGCTTTGCCGAGGCCGCGCGCCGCCTGGGCATCCCGCCCAACACCCTGAGCCGCCGGGTGCAGCTGCTCGAAGCGCACCTGGGCACGCGTTTGCTGCAGCGGTCCACCCGCAAGCTGTCGCTCACCAGTGCGGGGCAAGACTTCCACGACCGCTGCGCCGACGCGGTCGAAGGTTTGGTCGACGCGGGCCAGTCCTTGCTGGCCCGCAACGACGCGCCCAGCGGCCTGGTGCGCGTGGCAGCACCGGCCGACTTCTTCGACTTTTTCCCGATGGAATGGCTGGCGGAGTTCCTGGCCCAGTACCCTCAGGTCCGCGTGGACTTCGTGCTCAGCGATGCGCGTGCGGACCTGATCGCCGACCGGATCGATGTCGCGATCCGCGGTGGCGTGCTGGAAGACTCCAGCCTCTTCGCACGGCGCGTGCTCGACGCCGGGCTGGACGGCCTGGTGGCCAGCCCTGACTACATCGCGGCTCGTGGCACACCTGCCAGCTTGCAGGACCTGGCCGCCCACGACTGCCTGGTGTTTGCGCACCCCAGCGGGCGCTCGACCTGGGCCTTGTCAGGGCCCGACGGCAGCAACGCCGAGGTGCAGGTGGCTGGGCGGCTCAGCGGCAACACCGTGCAGGTGCTGCGCAAGGCCGCGCTGGCGGGGCTGGGCATTGCGCTGCTGCCGTCTTCGTTGACGCGGCGTGAGTTGCGCGCCGGCCTGCTGGTGCCGGTGCTGCCGCAGTACCACCGCAAGGGGCACGGCGTGCATCTGGTCTACGCCAGCCGGCGGCATCTGCCCTCGGCCGTGTCGGCGTTCATCGACCTGGTGGCCGCCAAGCTGGGCGACTTCGAAGACCTGCCGATGAAGACGCCCGGCACGCCGGCCTGACGCGGGCAGACCAGCGCTAGAGCGGCCCGTCCCATGGCGCGACGTTGCCACCGAAGCGTTCGGCCAGGAAGTCGACCAGCAGCTTCAGCGGCAGGGGCTGGTGCTGCCGAGACAGGAACACCGCGTGGATGCCCAGCGTCTCTGGCTCGTAGGCCGGTAGCACCCGCACCAGTGTGCCGCTCTGGAGTTCTTCTCCCACGAAGTAGGTCGGCAGCATGGCGATGCCTGCGCCCGCGATGGCGGCTTGCTTCACCACGGCAGTCTCGTTGCTTGACAGGCTGCCGCGCACAGCCTGAGTGATCACGCGGCCCGCATGCCCCAGCCGGTACTCTGCGCGTGTGCCGAAGGCGTGCGTGATGCAGTTGTGCCCCAGCAATTCTGCCGGTGTGGTGGGTGTGCCGCGGGTCACCAGGTAGCCTGGGGCTGCGCACAAAGCAGACCGGCACGTGGCCAGGCGTCGCGCCACCACGCCGTTGTCGAGCCGGTTGGTGATGCGCACGGCCAGATCGATGCGCTCGCTGACCAGATCGACCGCACGATCCAAGGTCAGCAGATCGACTTCGATGCGCGGATGGCGCGACTGGAAGTCCACCAGCGCTTGCGTGAGCACGGGGAGAGCGAACGACAGGCTGGTGGTCACGCGCAGCTTGCCGACGGGCTCGGCCCGGCGCGCACCCGACACGGCCTGCAGGTCGGCGGCCAGGTCCAACATCTGGCGCAGCCGGGGCAGGGCCTCAGCACCGGCTTCGCTCAGGCTCACGCGGCGGGTGGTGCGGTGGAGCAGACGGGTGCCCAGCCAGTGCTCCAGGCTGTCGAGGTGGCGGCTGACCATGGCGCGCGACAGGTCCAGGCTCTCGGCCGCCTTGGTCAGGCTGCCCCGGTCTGCGATCTCGATGAAAGTGCGGATAGCGCTCAGGCGGTCCATGGATTGAATCGATCTGGTTGACAAACATCTTCGGCTAAAACAGTTTATCTATCTATCTTGAATCAATAAAGTCTGCCCATCAACCAACCACCTGATGGAAAACCTGATGAGAACCTTCAAGACCTGGGCCCTGGCCCTGATCCCTGCAGCCCTGTCGCTGGGCGTCGTTGCCACTGACGCGGCCGCGCAATCGGCTTCGCCGCTGACCGTGCAGGTCTACAACGCCGACGGCGGCAGCTTCCATGTCAATTCGGTGCTGGTGTCCGGCAAGACCGACGCCGTGTTGCTGGACACGGGCTTCACACGGGCCGATGCCCTGCGCATCGTGGCCATGGTGCTGGACAGCAAGAAGACGCTCAAGACCATCTACATCAGCCAGGCAGACCCCGACTACTACTTCGGCATCGACGTGCTGAAGCAGTACTTCCCCGATGCCAAGGTGGTGGCCACCGCGCCGACGCTGAAGAAGATCGAAGCCACGCTGCCCACCAAGCTGCAGGTGTGGGGCCCGCGCCTGGGCGCCAATGCACCCAAGGCTGTGCCGATGCCCGAGGCGATCGCGGGCAACACCCTCATGCTGGAAGGTCAGACGCTGGAGATTCACGGTCTCGACGACACCCTGCCGCACCGCAGCTACGTGTGGATTCCGTCCATCAAGACCATCGCCGGCGGCGTGAACGTGTTCGCCGGCCTGCACCTGTGGACGGCCGATACGCAAAGTGTCCAAGAGCGTGCCGACTGGGCGCAGAAGCTGAGCACCATGGCCGCGCTGCAGCCGGCGGTGGTGATTCCGGGCCACAGCCTGCCGGGCCAGAAGCACGATGCCGCGCAGCTGGCCTGGAGCCAGGCCTACCTGGCGCGCTTCGAGCAGGAGTTGCCCAAGGCCGCCAACAGCGCGGCGCTCATCGAGGCGATGAAGCGCGCCTACCCCGAGGCGGGCCTGGGCATCGCGCTGGACATCGGCGCGAAGGTCAACAAGGTCGAGATGAAGTGGTGAATCACCGGGCGGAAGTTGACCTGCTGCGCGAGGTGATCGTGCACCTGAAGGCAAGCCGCTGGACCCAGGCGCACGATCTGGTTCAGCAAGCTGACTCCACCGGAGCGGCGTGGTTGCACGGCATCGTGCACATCCAGGAAGGCGACCTGGAGGACGCTGAACATTGGTATGACCGGGCGGGCCGGAACTTCAGGCAACGGGGCAGCCTGGCCGAAGAGATGGCCGCTTTCGAATCGGACTTGCGAGGTTGGCCAGCAGTGGGTTGACGGCCTTTGCGCTGCGCGCAGCCCATGTCGATGCATGGACGGGGTCCTGCGTGCAAAGCTCCCTTGCGCAGTGAAGCTTTCAGCCGAGTGCGTCTGACCTATCGGCCTTGGTACGTTTTCGAAAGCGCCGTCCAGTGACCGCTTCAAGGCAATCGGATCGGTTGGCCGAAGGTCTGTTCAGGGTCGATCGCCGGCTCTGGCGAATGACCGCTGAAGCGCATCGAATCCAGCGCTCGTGTCGCGATGAGCTTCAGGAGTGGCGACCAGCTGCACACAGCCTGCTGCTGACGTTGCCGGCCAGCCGGTGCGTCACGACAGCGGCAGGTCTGATGACCTCTGCAAATTCGGCGTGAAATTGCTTGCAGCTCAATGAACCCACAGCACCTCAAACACCTGTCGGCTAACAGCGACCTGTAGCGACACCTGATCACCCTCGCACCTTCCCAGCAGGGCCCTGCCCAAAGGGGCTTCGGTGCTGATGACCTGCACGACCTGCGTGCCGCTGACCAGCTTCATGCTGCCCCCCGCCGGGCCGAGCAACAGCAGCTGCTGCTGGTCGTCGGAACCGACCAGGCAGACCAGTGCGCCGAGTTGTACGCCTTTGCTGGCATCGTAGGGAAGCGGGCGGAATCGGCGCCAATGGGCCATCGCCTGGCGGATGGCTTCGGCTCGCCGAGCTTGGCCGGTGGCCAGGTAGGCGGCTTCGAGTCCCAAGGTGTCGTATTTGTTTTCGGCGATGTTTTCCTCGTGGGTCGCCGCTTCATGGGCCACCCGCACGGCCTGCTCGGTTTGCAGCAGGTCTTGCGCGAGCCGTTCCAGCACCTGCTGCTGCAGCAAGAATTTGTCCATGATCGAAGGCAGTTATCTTCAAACAGCAGGCGGCTGGCTGCAGGTCAACGTCAGCGGTGGTCGATCCGCCCACTCAAGGCTTGATGTACCCGTAGTGCTCGCGGAATTGCAGCTGCCCGATGCGCACCACGCCCGACGGGGTGAAGCCGGCGTCCATGACGAACTGGTCTTTCTTCAGGTCCAGCGCGCGCAGCGTGAGTTCGCAGATCTCGAACTTCACGCCCCGGGCGACCAGGTCCGAGATGAGTGGGCCGTATTCGATGTTGGGGTTCTTCTTGTCCTTGGCGCCTTCCTTGAGGAAGTGCACACCGTCGCCCAGCGCGACGGCGACGATCTGGGTGCCGGGGGCGGTGTCCAGGTAGTTGCGCAGGGTGCGCAGGCCGGCGGTGGCCTGGGTGTCGCTGTTGTCGAAGTGGTAGACCACTTTGTCCTGCGCCAGGGCAGCGCCCATGGCCAGGGTCAGGGTGGCGGCGGTCAGCAGGTGGCGGATGCGGGTGTTCATGGGGAAATCCTTGAAGGGGTGGGCCGTGCCCTGCATGGTACGTCCGGGGCCATGCCCCGAGGGGCCGTGGAACAATGTCCGCATGTCCGACGCCACCCACCCGAACCTGACCGAAGCCCTGGGCCACGCCATCAGCGACAAGCGCCTGGAGGTGCTGCGCCACGTGGCCGATTCGGGCTCCATTTCGCAGGCCGCGCGGGAGGCGGGCATCAGCTACAAGGCGGCCTGGCAGGCCATCGACACGCTGACCAGCCTGAGCGGTGTGGCACTGGTGGAGCGCACGGTGGGCGGCAGCGGTGGCGGCGGTGCGCGCATCACGCCGCAAGGCCTGCAGCTGCTGGCCCTGGCCGACGAACTGGCCCGCGCGCGCGCAGCGGTGCTGGTGCGTTTTGCCGGCGCGCCGGCACTGGCCGGTGGCCTGGGCCTGCGCACCAGCATGCGCAACCAGCTGCCGTGCACGGTGCTGGGCGTCGAGCCCGCCTCGCCCAGCGATCCGATGGTGCTGATCCGCCTGCGCACGGCGGGCGGCGCGGTGCTGGCGTCCAGCGTCACGCGCGAGAGTGCCGACCTGCTGGCGCTGCGGCCGGGCACGGCGGCGCTGGTGCTGTGCAAGGCCACGGCGGTGCAGGTGGGGGTAGGTGCGCTGCCGGCCATGGACGACCCGGGTCTCAACCGGCTGGCGGGCCGCATCGACCGCATCGCCCGGGGCGCGGCGCGCGACGAGGTGGTGATCGGCCTCGACGGTGGCGGGCAGTGGGTGGGGTTTGCCGCGCACCCGTTCACCGCGCGGCGCGGGCAGCGCGCCTGGGCGGCCATGGCCACGTCGGCCCTGGTGGTGGGGCTGGCCTGATCGGCTGCGCACGGTGGTGCTGGGCGGGTTCCAGCCTTGTGCATATGAACGTGTGTGCCGTACCGCGGCGGAGCAGCTGTGCCAGTGGTGCTCTCATTTGTGTTGCAACCGGGCACAGAACCGCGGGTACGGTACGGTGTTTTTCTCAGATTGAGTCACTTCCGGCGCCTGGCATGGAAGTTGTGGACAGGTGATCAGCCGCTTCGGCTGTTTCACTTTTTCCACCCATCCAGAGGACGACACACATGATCTACGCAGCACCCGGCGCCGACGGCGCCAAGATCACCTACAAATCGCGCTACGACAACTTCATCGGCGGCCAGTGGGTCGCCCCGGTCAAGGGCCAGTACTTCGACGTGATCTCGCCCGTCAACGGCAAGGTCTACACCCAGGCGGCCCGTTCCACCTCCGAAGACATCGATCTGGCACTGGACGCTGCGCACGCTGCGGCCGATGCCTGGGGCAAGACCGACGCGACCACGCGTTCGAACATCCTGCTGAAGATCGCCGACCGCCTCGAAGCCAACCTCGAACTGCTGGCCTACGCCGAAACCGTGGACAACGGCAAGCCGATCCGCGAGACCCTGAACGCCGACATCCCGCTCGCCGTCGACCACTTCCGCTACTTCGCAGGCTGCTTGCGGGGCGAAGAAGGTTCCATGAGCGAAATCGACGGCAACACCGTGGCCTACCACTTCAAGGAACCCCTGGGCGTCGTCGGCCAGATCATTCCCTGGAACTTCCCCATCCTGATGGCCGCCTGGAAGATCCCGCCGGCCCTGGCCGCCGGCAACTGCATCGTCTTGAAGCCCGCCGAGTCCACCCCCATCAGCCTGCTGATCCTGATCGAGCTGATCGCCGAC
>NZ_JBPCSJ010000482.1:0-4037 GCF_051007235.1 Hydrogenophaga sp.
CTACAAGCTGCTGCAGGTGATGGAGGGCGACCTGGGCGACGTGATCCACGCACTGCAGGTGGCGCGCGGGGCCGAGCTGCTGGCCGATCTGGAACAACAGAACAGCCGATGAATACGCTGCAAGACGCTCTGCGACGTGCTGCGACCGCCGGCCTGGACCGACTGGATGCGCAGATGCTGCTGCTGCACGCGCTGGGCCGCTCACCGCACGACCGGGCCTGGCTGATCGCGCACGACAGCGATCCGCTAACGGCTGACGCGGCTGACCGCTGGGGCGCGCTGCTGCAGCGCCGCCAAGCCGGTGAGCCCGTCGCCTACCTGCTGGGCGAAAAAGAGTTCGGCGGGCTGACGCTGGCCGTGGATGCGCGCGTGCTGGTGCCGCGCCCGGACACGGAGGTGCTGGTGGAATGGGCACTGGACGCCCTGCCCCCGGGCGGCGCCAACGTTCCCCGCCTACTGGACCTGGGCACCGGCAGCGGCGCCATCGCGCTGACGGTCGCGGATCGAAGGCCCAACGTGCATGTGACCGCGACCGACGCCAGCGCGGACGCGCTCGCCGTGGCCCAGGCCAACGCGCAGCGCCTGGGCTTGGCCGTGCGCTTCGCCTACGGCGCCTGGCTGGCGGCGGTGCCGGGTGAACGCTTTGACGTGATCGCCAGCAACCCGCCCTACATCGCCGAAGGCGACCACCACCTGGCCGCCCTCACCCACGAACCGATCGGCGCCCTGACCGCCGGCCCGGATGGGCTGGACGACATCCGCCAGATCGTGGCCCATGCGCCCTCTGCGCTGAACCCGGGTGGCTGGCTGCTGCTGGAACACGGTCACGACCAGGCCGCTGCCGTGCGCGAACAGCTGGGCGCACAGGGATTCGAAGCCGTCAGCAGCCGCACCGACCTGGCGGGCATTGAACGCTGCAGTGGTGGCCGCTGGCCTGGCTTGCGATAATCGACTCCTCTGCCGGCCCAGGCCGGTGCTTCACCCACAACACCACAGGACACAGCCCATGAGCGACGCGCAAACCCAGATCGACCAACTGGTCAAATCCAACGATATCGTGCTGTTCATGAAGGGCAGCGCCAGTTTTCCCATGTGCGGTTTCTCCGGCCGCGCGATCCAGATCCTCAAGGCCTGCGGCGTCGACACCAAGACCCTCAAGACCGTGAACGTGCTGGAAGACGACGGCATCCGCGCGGGCATCAAGGAATACAGCAACTGGCCGACGATCCCGCAGCTCTACGTCAAGGGCGAGTTCATCGGTGGCTCGGACATCATGATGGAGATGTACGAGTCGGGCGAGCTGCAAAAGGCCATCAGCGGCCAGGCCTGACCCGCGCCCGCTTCGCACATACAGCCGCCTCCGGGCGGCTGTGTCGTTCGTGAGTGTGCACAGCGTCACGCACACCCGCACTGCCCGGTATTGCGCCATGTTTTCCGGGTTCTTCCGACGTTTCAGGTGGGCACAGCTTGTGCTTCAATGAAACCGTCGTCGAACCTTTCAAGGAGAACCGCATGAGCAGCTCACGCAGCCTGGTCGCTTCCCCCACCCTCGGACTGCCCATCGCCCGGATGCGCAGTGTGTTCAAGGCCGACGAGGTCGAGCGCAAGCTGGCCCACCTGCAGGCCAGCGGCAACGAGCGCGAATACGAAGGCCTGCGCAACACCTGGCAACGCATGCTCGAACGCGGCCCCCAGCGCTTCGCCGTCAAGCCCTCGGGCGTGCCCGACATGGCGCCGCTGTACGACCTGCTGCCCAACTTTGGCGAGGTGCTCGACGACGTGAAACGCCACGTCGCCCTCAGCCAGGACAGCCACGACGGCCTGGAGGTCACGCCCATCCTGCTGCTGGGCCCGCCCGGCGTGGGCAAGACCCACTTCGCCAAACAGATCGCCGACCTGCTGGGCACCAGCATGAGCCTGGTCCCCATGAGCAGCATGACCGCTGGCTGGCTGCTCTCAGGGTCATCCTCGCAATGGAAGGGCGCCAAGCCCGGCAAGGTGTTCGAGGCCCTGGTGGACGGCCAGTACGCCAACCCGGTGATCGTGGTCGACGAGATCGACAAAGCCGCCGCCGATGCCCAGTACGACCCGCTGGGCGCGCTCTACAGCCTGCTGGAACACGACACGGCCCAGCAATTCGTGGACGAGTTCGCCGAGGTCCCCATCGACGCCAGCCAGGTGATCTGGATCACCACCGCCAACGACGAGCGCGCCATCCCGGAGCCGATCCGCAACCGCATGAACGTGTTCGAGATCGCACCGCCGTCACCCGATGCGGCACGCAAAATCGCGGCCCACCTCTACCGCGGCATCCTGGGCGAACACGACTGGGGCCAGCGCTTCGACCCCGAACCAGCCGACGACGTGCTGGACCTGCTGGCCACGCTGGCCCCGCGCGAGATGCGACGAGCCCTGGTCACCGCCTTCGGCAACGCGCGGCTGGACAAACGCTTCAGCGTGGAACCGGGTGACCTGCCCCGTGCAGGCACCGGCAAGTCGCGGATCGGGTTCCTGCAGTAGGGCGCGACCCGGCGCTCAGGCGTCGGCGTGGACCCAGTTCTTGGCCGCGGCGTACACCGCGTTGGGGTACTGCGGTTTGCCGCGGCTGCCGTTGTAGCGGCCCAGCGCCAGGTAGGTGTCGCCGCGCTCGCGGTCCAGGTAGTGCCGCAGGATCACGCAGCCGAAGCGGATGTTGGTCTGCATGTGGAACAGCTTGCCCGCATCACCGTCGCCGATGACCCGCGACCAGAACGGCATGATCTGCATGTAGCCGCGCGCGCCCACCGGCGAGATGGCGAACTTGCGGAACGCGCTCTCGACCTGGATCAGCCCCATCACCAGAGTGGTATCCAGCCCCGCGCGCCGGCTTTCGTACCAGACCGTCTGCAGGAATTCGATGCGGGTCTGGAAGTCCGGCTTCTTTTTCTTGAGCCGGTCGCTCATGGCCCCCAACCAGCGCAGGTAGGCCAGGCGCTTGTCCAGCTCGGTGAACTCCGGCACCGGCGGCGCGCTGCTGGCGATGGCCGCGCTGAGGGCCGAACGCACCGAATCGGCCAGCGGCTCTTCCAACTGCCCGCCGGCGTGCACCGAGCCGGTGCCCAGCCAGCCCGCAGCGCCCAGCGCCGCGGTGCGCAACAGGTACTGGCGCCGGCTCAGGTCCGACACCGGGGCAGTCATTGCACATCCCTTCGCGCTGCGCGCTGAGGGACAGCGCGCCTTGGGAGTGGCCCGTCGGCGCTCATGCGCTCAGACGGCCCTTCACAAAGGCCAGGGCCTCAGCGGCCGGCACCTTGGTCGCAGCGACGTCGCGACGGTGCTGGTACTCGACCATGCCTTCCTTCAGACCCCGATCGCCAATCGTCACGCGGTGCGGCACGCCGATCAGCTCCCAGTCGGCGAACATGGCGCCCGGCCGCTCGCCGCGGTCGTCCAGGATCACGTCGACACCCGCGGCCAGCAGACCGACATACAGCTCGTCGGCCGCGGCCTTGACGGCCTCGCTGCGGTCAGCGCCGACCGGGCAGACCACCACGGTGAACGGCGCGATCGCGTCGGGCCAGACAATGCCGCGCTCGTCGTGGTTCTGCTCGATGGCGGCGGCCGGCAAGCGCGTGATGCCGATGCCGTAGCACCCCATCTCGAAGTGCTTGGGCTTGCCATCGGTGTCCAGGAAGGTTGCGTTCATGGCCTTGCTGTACTTGGTGCCGAGGTAGAACACGTGGCCGACCTCGATGCCGCGTTCGATCGCCAGCACGCCCTTGCCGTCCGGCGACGGATCGCCTTCGACCACGTTGCGGATATCGGCCACCAGATCTGGCTCGGGCAGGTCACGGCCCCAGTTCACACCCGTGGTGTGGAAGTCCGGTTCGTTGGAACCACAGATCCAGTCGGCCATCACCGCCACCTCGCGGTCGGCCACAATCTTCAGCGGCTGCTTCAGACCGACCGGTCCCAGGTAGCCCGGCTTGCAACCGAAGTGGGTGTCGATTTCCGACAGGCTCGCAAAACGGAAGCCCTTGTCCAGACCGGGCACCTTG
>NZ_JBPCSJ010000483.1:0-7928 GCF_051007235.1 Hydrogenophaga sp.
TACATCCGCGCCCGCCAGTCGGACCTGGCCCAGGCCATCGGTGCCGGCGTGGTCCGCGGGCTCATGGTGGGGCTGGGCACGCAGGCCGCGTCCAACAGCCCCACGCTGGTGATCGAACCGGGCGTCGGCATCACGCCGACGGGTGCACTGGTCAACGTCGACACGCGTCAGACCGTCCAGCTCGGAGCGCTGCCGCAGTCCACCGAACTGGACGTGCAACTGGGCGTGAAGGTGCTCCCGGGCGCGGGCGCGGTCAACCGCTCGGGCCTGTTCGTGCTGGCGCTGCGGCCGATCGAGTTCAGCGCCACCCCGACCACCGCCTACCCCACCTCGCTGGATGGCCAGCGCACCGTGCGCGACGGCGACATCATCGAAGCCACCGCCATCACCCTCATCCCCTACCCGGACCGTTCGGGCGTGGAGAACGCCAGCGCCAAGCGCGCCCGCGTGGCCCGCGAGGTGTTCTTCGACCGCCAGCAGGCCGGCGTGTTGCAGGAGGCCCTGCCCCTGGCCATGCTCTGCCTCGAAGGCGGTGCCCTGCGCTGGCTCGACGTCTACATGGTGCGGCGCGAAGTGGGCACCGAATCCACCCTGGCCGCCGGCCTGGCCCAACGCCCGCGCGCCCTGCTCGAAGCCTGGCTGCAGCAGCACCAGGACCACCTGGACGACGTGGACACCGCAGCGGTGCAGGCCGGTTTTGCCGCGGTGCGGCAGTTCGAGGCGCTGCCCCCCGTGGGGCCCATGCCCGCGTCCACCCTGCGCTTTGAACAGCAGCTGGGCCAGCTCACACTGCTGCAGAGCTACTTCCCGCCGCAGGTGGACTGCGAATTCGCCTTCATCCCCAGCGACGAACTGGCCGCGCTGGTGCAGGAGTCGCTGGCGCTGCCGCCCATCGACCTGCGCGCCGGCGACGAGGACCTGGACCACCTGTCCATCCTCATCGTCGCGCCGGTCACGCGCCAGGTGCTCGAAGCGCACAAGCGCACGCTGCAAAGCGTGGTCACGCCGGTGCGCTCGGCTTCGGCCGGGCTGGTGGCCAAGCGCTCGCCGCTGGAGTCGCTGATCCGCATCGCGCAACCGCCCGTGCTGGTGCGACCCACGCTGCCGGGCGTGCTGGCGCCCGATGCGCTGGCCCTGGCCTGGCAAACCGCCATCGACGCCGCCCGCGCGCAGCTGGCCGGCGCGGCGCAGGGGCGCGGCATGTTCTGGTACCTGCGCAAACGCCAGCTGCCCTACACGGCCGAGATCTCCAGCGCTACCCTGCGGCTGGCCGGCAACGCCGCCGCCATCGACCAGGAAGTGAACGTGCGGCTGCGCGCCGACGGCCTGCTCACCCGCTTCAACGCCATCACCGCCAACATCCCCTCGCTGGCGCGGGCCGAAACCGCCAACCTGCTGGCCTCGTCGCGGCTGGCCGTCTCGCCCACGCTGGCCGACAAGCGCCTGGCCACGTCCGACCTGCTGCGCCGCAGCGCCCTGAGCGCCCTCAGCCAGCGGGCCGACGAACGCAAGGAGGAAGGCCTGGGCCACGACGACGTGCTGGACATCGCCCGCCGCTTTGGCGACCCACGCCTGGGCGAAGGCTTCGACGCGCTTGCACAGGCCGCCGACGAGGCCACCCGCGCCGACCTGCAAGACCCCAAGCTGGTGCAGGCGGTGGCGGACAGCGGCGTGGCCCCGCAACTGGACGTGGCCATCCGCGCGCTGCCGGTGAGCGAGCAAGCGGGCTTTGCCGTGCAGCTGCGCGACGCGGCTGCCTCGGCCGACCCGGCAAAACAGCTCGCGCGGCTCGCCGGCCTGCCAGGGGGGACGACATGACAGCCCCCACGCTCGCTTCACTCGCTGCCCCCCGAGGGGGCTTCGGCCTCCTTGAGGCGGCTCTGCGGAGGCCGACATGACCATCCTGCGCGGCATCGAAACGCCGGTGGCCGGCGAGCACGTGCTGGCCACCTTGCCGGCGCTGGGGCCCTACCCGGCCAGCGCGGCCGGCGGGCCGCCGCTGCGCAAGCGGCTGAACCTGTTCCCGCAGCGCTCGCTGACGCACACCGCGCTGATCGCCGAGCAGCTGGGCCGCATCGCCGACGCGATGCGCCTGGGGCAGGCGGTGGCGCCGGGCATCGTGGACGGGCTGGCGCTGGCCGTGGAAGGCGACACGCTGGTGCTGATGCCGGGCCACGCCATCGCACCCGACGGGCAGGACGTGGAGCTGGCCTACCCGCTGCACATCCGGCACGACGCCATCTGCGTGGCCTCGCCGCTGGTGGACCAGGCCCTGCAGGGCCGGCTGGCCGATGCCAGCGCCTGGGCCCGCCTGTCGGGCCTGCAGCGCCAGGTGCCGCTGCGCCGCGTGCTCGACGAACTGGACGGCGCGCGCTACCTACCCCACGCCATGGTGCTGGTGGCGGTGCCGCGCAGCATCGCACTGGACCGCTCGGGCGAGCAGACAGGCGCGTGCGCCAACGCCACCGACACCAGTACCAGTCAGGGCGCGGCGTGGGAAGACGGCTTGCAGCTCATGTGGTCGCCCTGGCCGGCCGACCGGCCGCTGCCGCCCTGGAGCGGCGACGGCAAAACGCTGGACGCGCGCTTTCGCAACCGCCTGGCCTACGCGGTGTTCAACGCCGAACGCGAGCGCCTGTCGATGGGCACAGCTCGGTCGCTGCGCGCCTGGCGCGAACGCGCCGGCTGGAGCCCGGCCCAGCTCGACGCCGATGCCGCACAGGCCGCCCTGCAGCGCAGCCGTGGCCAGCCCTGGCCCTGGGAAGCGCTGGGCGTGCCGCTGGCCATCGTGGCCTTTGACGCCGACTTCCGCCCGGTGTTTGCCGACGGGGCCAGCGTGGCCCGCCAAGGCGGCGGGCGGCGCAACCGCAGCGCGCTGGTGCCCTGGTCGGGCGATGATGTGCTGTGGCAGGCCCGCGTGTCGCAGCTGCTGGAACACCTGGCCGAGCTGCCCGCCGACCAGCGCCACGCCAGCGCGCTGCAACAGCAGTTCGACTGGCTGCCCCCGGCCGGCGTGGTGCCGCGCGATGTGGCCGACTTCCTGACCGGCCGCCAGAGCCTGTTCCCGGCGCAGTTCGACGTGCAGGCGCAGCCGGTGCCCATCGACATGGTGGACGCGCTCATCGCCGAGTCGTCGGCCCTCATGCCCTACAACCTGTCGCTGCGCGACCAGGTGCAGCTGCTGGTGCCGGTGCCGGCGCGCCACTACGACCCCGAGCTGCTCAAGCTGGACCTGGCGGTTCACACGCTGTTCGACCTGGAGATCCAGCGCCTGAGCACCGAGCGGCTGCAGCTGCTGACCCGGCGCGACGGCCTGCGCCGCCGCCACGACCTGCTGGTGCAAGCGGTGGTGGGCAACCTGCCCGCCTACCCGCAGGACGACCCCAACGCCCTGCCCGACGAAACCGGCGCGCTGGACGCCATGGCCTTCCACCGCGTGCACGTGGCCCACGCCGAGGCGCGTTTTCAGGAGCAGCACGGTTTCACCGGCGCCCACCTGCCGCTGGACTTCCAGGCCAGCGACGAGCTGATCGTGTTCGTGCGGCTGGACGGCGCGGCGCAGCGCATCGCGGTGCAGCCGCTGATCAGCGACGCGCTCAACACCCCGGCGGTGACAACGCAGCCCTTTGTGTGGGGCTCGCTGGTATCGGCCGACGCCAGCGGTGTGTTGGGCGACCGCGTGGGCGACCTGCCCGCCAGCGGCGTGTGGACGCGGCTGGCCGTGCCCATGTCGCGCGCGGGCCTGGGCGGGCGCCGCATCGACGGACTGGTGTTCACCCTGGTCGCGGGCGAACGCGCCTGCCAGGCCACCTGGGGCCACGCGGGCAAGGCGTCCAACGGCACCGAAACCTGCTGGGTGGGCGACGCCCTGCCCCCCGGCGCCCTGGCCACCGGCAGCTGGACCTGGCAGACCCAGGGCGACACCGGCGTGGCCGACGCCGACGCCAGCCACGGCCTGCCGATCGAGCCTGTACCGGCGACGCTCAACGCCGCGGCGCGACCCCACACGCGCCATGTGAGCGAGCTCGACCAGCTGCTCAACAACTGGGCCAACTTCCAGTCGGGCGCGCTGGCCGTGGAGCTGGGTGAACCCAAGACCGGGCGCAC
This sequence comes from Hydrogenophaga sp., assembly GCF_051007235.1. GTDB lineage: Bacteria > Pseudomonadota > Gammaproteobacteria > Burkholderiales > Burkholderiaceae_C > Hydrogenophaga. The sequence continues at coordinate 4,108 of NZ_JBPCSJ010000483.1, forward strand.
CGCCGCCACGCCACCGCGCACCGTGGACGGCGGGCTGGAAGAACTCATCAACCGGCTCGACGGCCGCATCCGCACCGCGGGCGACCACATCGACATGGGCTTTCTGCGCGCGCGCACCGACATCTTCCGGCTGCGCCAGAGCGTGCTGGGCGTGGCCGATGCGGGGCGCTTCCTCACCTCACCGGCCGCGGCCGAACTGGTCAAACGCAACGAGAACCCGGCCGCGACCGAGAAGGAATTCAGCGACTACTTCAGCCGGCTCAGCGCCGCCGCCGTGGCCCCGCCGGACTTCTCTGCGCCGCGCACGCCCGTTGCCCAGCCCCGTAGCGGACCACCCACAGCGCCCGCCGCCCGCAGCAGCACCCTGCTGGCCAAGACGCCCATCGCCACCACGGTGGCCTCGTCGGCCCCGGCCAGCAGTTCCTTCGTGCTGGGCAAGACCAACACCAGCCTGTTCGGCGGCGCCGTCATCACACCCAAGATCACCGCGGTCACCACCGCCATCAGCCCGGCGCCCAGCACCCTCACCACCGGGGGCAACACCGACCGCATCACGCTGGACACCGGTGCGAGCGGCAGCAACCTGACCGCCATCACCGACACAGGCCTCAACGAAAAACTGCTCACGGCCGGCACGGTGGAGATCGCGCCCACCGTCAGCGTGAAGGCCGCCGCCGGCCTGGGCCTGGTGCGCGGCAGCCAGCTCAGCGTGGAAGCCCCGCCCGCCGTGAAAGACGTGGTGGGTGCAAGCCTGATCGGCGCCACGTACAACACCGTCACCGTGGCCGAACGCTTCACCCTGCCGGCCTCGGTGGTGTCCAGCAACGCCGCGGCCAAGGCCAAGAACGACTTCGTGGTCGGCGGCCTCACCGGCCTGGCCGCCACCGGCCTGGTGGTAGACGACCTCAAGGTCTACGGCTACGGCACGGAAGACCAGAAAGACCTGACCGCCAAGGACCTGCTCGCGGGCGGCCTGATCGACCGTGACGCGCAGGACGAAGGCGACGACAAGCACGAGGCGGTGTACTTCCGCCGCGGCATCGACGCCATCGACAACACCATCCGCTTTTTGCGCGGGGTGGAGCTGCGCGCCGAGGACTACCGCCGCCTGCAGGCCGACGCCAAGGCCGCACGCGACCGCATCCAGGGCGCGGCGGCGCGCATCCAGTCGGCGCTGGACGCGCTCTCGGTGCGGCTGGCCGAGGTGCGGCACGACCTGTCGGTCGCGCGCTCGCTGCGCGCCGAAGAGCAGGCCCGCATCGACGCGCTGGTCCAGAAACGCAAGACCATCCTGGCCGAACACGTGCCCTACCTGGTGTTCCGCCGCCCGCGCCTGACCCTGACGCTGAGCGACGTGCCGCTGCTGGCCGCCCAGCCCGCCGACGTGGCCGACCCCGTGCCGCGCTGCCGCAGCGAGGCGCACACCCCGCCGCCCGAGCTGGACGCCATGGTCGACACCCTGCGCGACGTGCCGGTGCGTTGGTTGCGCACAGTCTCGCAGGTGTTCGTGCAGCTCGACCGCGTGGTCGACCTCGAACGCGTGGTCACCCAGGCGCAGTTGCGCATGGTCACCACCGGGCTGGACAGCGTCTCCACCCGCCAGCTGGGCCTGACCGAAGGCGAAGGCACGGCCACCGGCCAGCTGCTGGTGCAGACCTTCGAACGCCAGAGCCTGCGGGTGATGCAGTCCAAGCAGGCGGCCACGCTGCAGCTGAGCCAGTTCAGCGCCGCCAGCTGGCGCCAGGCGGTGGAGCCGGCGCAGCACATCGTCAACATCCGCGACCTGTTCGCCGCCGGCACCGTGCCACGCGCCGTGACCGTGGCCGCCGCCGGCCTGCTGGACGACGTGGGCGGCGTGGCCAGCTGCCTGCACGCAGCCCTGTGCACCGTGCCGCCGGCCACCCGGCTGCGCTGGGCCGAGCTGTTCTCGCAGCTGGACCCGGCCGTTTCGCTGCGCCAGCTCACCGTGCTGCCCGGCTTCGGCGACGAGAGCCTGGGGGTGGACCACATCTCCTGGCGGCAGATGCAGCGCATGGTGGACTGGCTGTTCGCCCAGGTGGTGGACGAAGCCGCGGCCCACGCCGCCATCAACGACCTGGTGCGCGTGTGCGTGCTGCTGTCGGCCCACGCGCCGGTCAAACGCATCATCAGCGCGCGCATCCAGCGCCCGGTGCCGGCGGTGGTCAACACGCGGCTGGACATCGCCATCGACCCGGCCACCACCCGCATCGGCATGCAGGTGCTGGTGCACGCACCTGCCACGCAAACGCTGCTGGCGCGCGCCGTGATCGAAGACCTGGGCGCGGGCACGGCCACGGCGCGCATCGTCGAGGCGCCGGCGGGCGCGGCCTTCACGCTGGACAGCAGCCTGCGCGTGCAGGTGCAGAGTGGCACGCCGCTGTCCACGCCGGCGCGCCAGAAAGCCGATGCCGAGCAGGCCCGCGCCAGCGCGGTGCCGTCCAGTGCCGCGCCCTTGGTCAAGACCAGCCGCGACAGCGCCGAGCCCGCGGCCGAGCGGCGCATCGCCCAGCAGGTGGAGCGGCTGCGCCACCAGGTGCGTTAGGGCCTGTTCACTTCATGACCGCCAGCGCCGCGCGCATCGAACAGGCCCGCCGCCTGGGGCCGCGGGCGCGCATCGTGCAGCGCGCCACGCTGCACACCGGCCCAGCCGACGCGGCGGCGCCACTGCGCAGCGCACTGGAAGACGCGCTGGCCACCGCCGATTTCGGCGACTGCGGGCGCCTGGTGCTGGTGCGCCGCCTGCAGCTGCAGCACCTGCCCCACCACACCAGCCCGGTGCAGCTGGCCCGCGCGCTCGAAGCCGCCTGGCGCGCACTGGCCACCCAGGCGCTGCCGCACCACCACCCACAGGCCGCTCAGGCCCCGGCGGTGTATTTCGCCTCGCGCTTTGATGCCCGGCTGGCCTGGCTGCAGCGCGTGGCCAGCGGGCAGCCCACGGCCGAATGGTTCTGGCCCGCGGCCCTGCCCGAGCTGACGCCCCCGGCACCGCCCGCCCAACCGGCGGACCGCGTGGCGGCGCTGCTGCGCGAGGAAGCGCCCGACGCCGCCGGCCAGGCGCTGACCGGCTGGCCCGACGGCGACCTGATCGCGCTGGCGCAAGCGCTGAGCCCGGCCACGCTGGACGCGTGGCGCGCACAGCTGCAGACCGCATCCGACGCCCCGACGCCGATCAACACCCACGCGGGCACCCCCCCCGATGCGCCCACCAGCGAAACCGCCGCGGCGGTATGGACCACCGCCCGGCGTTTGCCACCGGTCGGTACCGTCACGCCGGCGGCCACGGCCTGGTTGGCCGCGCTGTGGCTGGCGCCCGCCTTGCACAGGCCGCCCACGCCGGGTGACGTGGAGCAGGTGCTGGCCCTGCAGGCCGCCAGGGCAACCGACCCAGATGCGCGCATCGCGGCGACCGGGCCCGCAACACCAGCATTGGCAGCGCCAGCACCGCGGTCCACCGCGCGCACCACGGCGCCTGCCCGGTCCGCCTTCGCCGAAGACACCGGCCCACCTCACCCGCCCGGCAACCCGACCACCCCAGCGAGCACGTCACAACACGCGCCCCCCACCGGCAAGTCGCCCGGAGCGCGCCCTCCAGACGGGTCGCCCGCCCCGCGTGCAGCCGTCCCCGGGCTGGATATCGCAGAGATCCCCAACGCCCGCCGGCCTCAACGGTTGCGCGTCCCCAACGCCCTGCCCTGGCTGGCCGATGCCGCCCCCAGCGCCCACGCCGGCCTGCTGCTGCTGCTCAACGCGTTGCAGGCTATGCGCTTCGACGCCTGGCTGCGCGACCACCCGGCCGGTGT
>NZ_JBPCSJ010000484.1:0-8963 GCF_051007235.1 Hydrogenophaga sp.
GTTCTCCAGGTCGATCACGGCTTCGGGCGTGGCCACGTTGCCGGCGATCACGAAGGCCTGGGGCAGCTTCTTCTTGATGTGCTCGATCATCAGGCGCACGCTCTCGGCGTGGCCGTGGGCGATGTCGATGGTGATGTAGTCGGCGCCCACGCCGTCGGCGGCCAGGCGGTCGATCACCTCGTAGTCCGGCGCCTTCACGCCCGAGCTGATCGAGACAAACAAGCCCTTCTCCCGCATGCGCCTGGCGTAGGCCACGTTGTCCAGGTCGAAGCGGTGCATGACGTAGAAGTAGCCGTGGGCGGCCAGCATCTCGCTGATGGACTCGTCCAGCACCGTCTTCATGTTGGCCGGCACCACGGGCAGCTTGAAGCGCCGGCCGCCGAATTCGATGGAGGGGTCGCATTCGCTGCGGCTTTCCACGCGGCATTTGCGCGGCAGCAGCAGGATGTTGTCGTAATCGAAGATTTCCATGTGGGCCTTTCAGTCACCCCGCCGTGTTCGTGGTGGTGGGGTGGGTTGGTGAAAAGGCGCTTGGAACTGGCCGGTGCTTCGCTTCCGGGAGCCGGAAACAAAAAACCGGGCGCAAGTGCTTGGGCCCGGTGATTGATTCTAGGCGGGTCACACGGGATGTGCTGCTTTGGATAAATGAATAGAAGCTATATGTATTTGAATATCCCGTGGCTCGCACATGCTGTATGCGAGCCTTGCGCTGGGTCAAGCGGCCCACGGTTCTGCTGTTCGGTCATGGGCTTCCCCGCTATTCTGGTGAACGATGGATGAGGAGGTGAACGATGCGCACCATTGGCGGTCTGCGTGCCGCGTGGATTCCGGTCCTCTGGGCCAGTCTGATGCTGTTGGTTCCCGGCTGTGCCAACGTGGCATTCGAGCACGGCAGCACCCGCTTGAGCGAGCAAAGTCTGGTGTTCGGTCGCATCCTGCTCGACCGCGACGGGGAACCGGTGGTTGTCACCCCCATGTCCATGCCCGTGGTCATCCGCAACATTGCGTCGGGTGACGAGCCCAGACTGATCACGCAAAGCTTCGAGCAGGACGGGCGTTTTTACTGGACATTGCCACCCGGTCACCATCAGCTCAGCTTGGTGCTGCACCGCTACGCTGGCGGTGTGGTGTCGTACAGCTTCCACTTGCCAGAGGTGGGCAAGGCCTACCACTTTGGCGATCTCACTGTCCACGGCCGCAAGCGGTTTGACAGTCTGGGGAGCGCCAACATGCGAGATGTCAAGGCCGACCTCACCGACACTTTTGTGGACGCGAGAGCCAGCCTGTTGCGCCGCAACCCTCAGCTGAACTCGATCGGTGTGGAGCGCCTGGTGCTGCGTGACATGACCGATCCGCAGCAGCGCGTCAGTGCTTACGCGGATGCCCTCATGGACAGCACACCCTGTTGCAACAGCCTGGAGCAGTTGCCGTTCAGGCGATGGCTGCCTGGACAGCGTTCCGCCATCCAGATCAACGCCGCCAGCCCCGTGTTCAATTTCCCGGAAGGGCGAAGCCGCTTCGTGGCTTTGGAGCTCCCGCCCGGCCTGGCGTCGTTGAACCTGCGCAGTGTGGTCACCCCCAGCGCGATGCCGGGATCGGACATCCTCTATGTCTTTTCGCCCGCTGTGATGCTGCTGGACGAACAGCACAAGGTCATCGGTGCCGCGCAGCGCAATATCTTCAAAGCCACGCCTGCGTCTGTGATGCCGCCACGCCAGGCATCGCTACAAGGTTCCGTGCGGCTGGAAGAAGCGGGGCGACGGGCAAAGTACCTTGTGATCCACACCACGCCAGCCTTGCTGGCGACAGCAGCGCAGAGTTATCGGCCAGGCTTCGTGGGTGCTCCAGGGGGTGTCATACCGACCGGGCAATGGGTAGGACTGTCCATGGAACCGGCCATCTCTGGCGTTCTGGAGATAGACGCTGCTGAGCAGTGAGACGGGTTGGAGACTGCGCTTCCTACAATCGAAGCATGCTGTTTGAAGACCCCACACCACTGCTCGCCGGCCTGAACCCCGAGCAGGCCGCCGCCGTCACCCTGCCGCCCGAACACGCGCTCATCCTGGCCGGTGCCGGATCGGGCAAGACGCGGGTGCTGACCACCCGCATCGCCTGGCTGCTGCAGAGCGGCCAGGTGGGGCCAGGCGGCATCATGGCCGTGACCTTCACCAACAAGGCGGCCAAGGAAATGATGGTCCGCCTCACGGCCATGCTGCCGGTCAATGTGCGCGGCATGTGGATCGGCACCTTCCACGGTCTGTGCAACCGCTTTCTGCGCGCGCACCACCAGCCGGCCGGGCTGCCGCAGACCTTCCAGATCCTGGACACGCAGGACCAGCTCTCGGCCATCAAGCGCCTGTGCAAGCAGCACAACGTGGACGACGAGCGCTTCCCGCCCAAGCAGCTGCAGTACTTCATCAGCGGCTGCAAGGAAGACGGCCAGCGCCCGCGCGATGTGGTGGTGCGCGACGAGGAGACTCGCCGCAAGGTCGAGATCTACCAGCTCTACGAAGAGCAGTGCCAGCGCGAAGGTGTGGTCGATTTCGGTGAGCTGATGCTGCGTTCGTACGAAGTGCTGCGCGACAACGACCCGATCCGGGTGCACTACCAGCGGCGTTTCAGGCACATCCTGATCGTCGAGTTCCAGGACCCCAACCGCCTGCAGTACGCGTGGATCAAGATGTTCTCGTCGCCACCGCTCGAAGGCCTGCCGCCGGCTGGCAACGCGGTGTTTGCCGTGGGCGACGACGACCAGAGCATCTACGCCTTCCGCGGCGCACGTGTGGGCAACATGACCGACTTCGTGCGCGAATTCCAGGTGCAGCACCAGATCAAGCTGGAGCAGAACTACCGCAGCGCCAGCAACATCCTCGACACCGCCAACGAACTGATCGGCCACAACAGCCGCCGCCTGGGCAAGAACCTGCGCACCGATGCTGGGGCGGGCGAGCCGGTGCGGGTCTACGAATCGGTGAGCGACTTCGCCGAGGCGCAGTGGATGGTCGACGAGATGAAGCAGCTCGAACGCGAAGGCATGGCGCGCAGCGAGATGGCCGTTCTCTACCGCAGCAACGCGCAAAGCCGCGTGGTGGAAACCGCGCTGTTCAATGCCGGCATGCCGTACCGCGTGTACGGTGGCCTGCGCTTCTTCGAGCGCGCCGAAATCAAACACGCGCTGGCCTACCTGCGCCTCCTGGAGAACCCGCACGACGACACCAGCTTCCTGCGCGTGGTGAACTTCCCGCCGCGTGGTATCGGCGCGCGCAGCGTGGAGCAGTTGCAGGACGTCGCGCGCAGCAGCGGCTGCTCGCTGCACGACGCGGTGAGCGGTGTGACCGGGCGCGCGGGTGCGGCCATCGGCAACTTCGTGGCGCTGCTGGACGTGATGCGCGAGCGCACCCAGGGTATGACGCTCAAGGAAATCATCCAGCTGGTGCTGGACAAGAGCGGCCTGGTCGAACACTTCCGCGCCGAACGCGAGGGCGAGGACCGGGTGGAGAACCTGGAAGAACTGGTCAACGCGGCCGAGAGCTTCGTGATGCAGGAAGGCTTTGGCCGCGAGGCCGTGGCCCTGCCGGTGGACGAGCACGGCACGCCGGTGCCAGCCGCCGGGCTGTCGCAGAGCCCGGTCAGCCAGGGCCTGGACCCGAATGCGCCGGTGCTCGACGCGCCGCTGGCGCCGGACGCTGAAACCGGTGAAACGCTCAGCCCGCTGGTGGCCTTTCTCACGCACGCCGCGCTGGAGTCGGGCGACAACCAGGCGCAGGCCGGGCAGGACGCGGTGCAGCTGATGACGGTGCACGCCGCCAAGGGCCTGGAGTTCAACTGTGTGTTCATCACCGGGCTCGAAGAAGGCCTGTTCCCGCACGAGAACTCGATGAGCGATCGCGACGGGCTGGAGGAAGAACGGCGCCTGATGTACGTGGCCATCACGCGCGCACGCCAGCGCCTGTACCTCAGCCATTCGCAGACGCGCATGCTGCACGGCCAGACCCGCTACAACATGAAGAGCCGCTTCTTCGACGAACTGCCCGAGGCCTGTCTGAAATGGCTGACGCCGCAGCAGCCGGCCTGGGGTGGTGGCGGGAGTGGTGGCGGTGTTGCGCCCTGGGGCGCTTCGCGCGGTGGCGCCTATGGTGGCGGCGCGGCGCGTGGCGCCAACCCGGCCTGGTCACCCGGCTTCCTGTCGACCGGCAGCGGCAGCCCGCCGCCCAAGGCCGCCGAGCCCGATCGCGGCATCGACATCCGCACCGGGCAGAAGGTCTTCCACACCAAGTTCGGTGAGGGCAAGGTGCTGGCGCTGGAAGGCGCGGGCGCCGACGCGCGCGCGCAGGTCAGCTTCAGCCGCCACGGCGTGAAGTGGCTGGCGTTGAGCGTGGCCAAGCTCACGCCGGTGGACGACTGACGCACACAAAAAAGCCGCCGATGCGTGCGCACCGGCGGCTGTGAAATGGTTGCTCAGCCTCTGATCGCTCACGCGAACTGGGCAACCCTGGAGATCCAAGGCAAGACACGGCCCCGCGTGGTGCGGGGCCGTGGCGTCACGATCAGAAGTCGTGGCGGATACCGGCTGCGTACAGCGTGGTGTCGGTGGTCTTCACGCCGGCGGCGTTCTTGACGTCGTGCGAACGGTAGCCGGCGTACAGGCGCGTGCGCTTGGACAGCGAGTAGGTGGCGCCCAGACCAAAGCCCGAGGCTTTGGCCGTGGTGACGCCAGCGCTGGACTCGGTCTCGCTCGCGGCGTACCCGGCCGACAGGTTGACCGCGCCCATCGGGACGTTCACGCCGAAGGTGTATTCCTTGTCGTCGCTGGTGGTGCCGCTGCGCTGGTTGTATCCGGCGGACAGGCTGGCCACGCCCAAGTCGTACGAACCGGACAGGCCCGTGAACTTGGACTTGGTTTTTTCGTCCTGGTGACCCAGCACGACGTGCATCGGGCCGGCCTTGTAGCCCACTTGCAGGGCGGTCAGCTTGTCACCGACACCAGCGGTCTGCTCGAAAGCATAGGACGCGCCACCGTAGAAGCCGCCGAAAGAAGGCGAGTCGTAACGGATCTGGTTGTTGAAGCGGCTGGCGTAGTCGCCACCGGCGTCTTTGTAGACGCCGTTGCTGGCCGGGGTGAACAGCGAGTCGAACACGTTGCTGCTGTAGGAGACCGCGCGGGCATCGTCGAACACGGTGGTCATGCGGCCCAGCTTGACCGAGCCGAAGCCACCGGCCAGGCCGACCAGCGAGGCGGCCTTGAACGAGGGGGCCTGCAGGGCGCCGGAGCTCAGGTCCAGGCGCTGTTCCAGCTGGAACACGGCCGACAGGCCGCCGCCCAGGTCTTCCGTGCCGCGGAAGCCCAGTCGCGAGGTGGTCAGGCCGCCGTCGATCATCTTGGACTGGCTGCCACCGGCCAGGGTCTTCTCACTGCCGATGCCGGTGTCGACGCGGCCGTGGAGGGTGACGGAGGATTGGGCCATGGCGGCGCCCGAAGCGGCCAGCACGGCCAGGGCGATCAGGGTTTTGTGCATGAGGGTGTCGTGGTGAAGAGGTTGAACAAGCACGTCCGGCGAAAGCCGCCCACGTGCCCGGCAATGGTCGAAACCGAGGCTGTCAGTTGGCTGTCCCTGGTCTGCGGGTTTTCCCTTGCTCTGCCGGCGGGAAACGAAAAAAAGCCGCCGATGCGTGCGCACTGGCGGCTGTGAAATGGTTGCTCAGCCTCTGATCGCTCACGCGAACCGGGCAACCCTGGAGATCAAAGGCAACACATGGCCCCGCGTGGTGCGGGGCCGTCGGGGCACGATCAGAAGTCGTGGCGCACGCCGACCGCGAACAGCTTGGTGTCCGCGCTCTTCACGCCGGCTGCGTTCTCTTCCGTGACCTTGCTGTAGCCACCGTACAGGCTGGTGCGCTTGGACAGGGCGTAACGGGCACCCAGACCGAAGCCGGTCGATTCGCTGGCCTTGGCGCCGCTGATTTTGGTTTCGCTCGAAGCGAAGCCAGCGGAAACCTTGACCGCGCCGAACGGCACTTCCACGCCCAGGTTGTATTCATTGTCCTTGCCACCGGAAACGGCGTCGGCCTTGCGGGTGCTGTAGCCGCCAGAGAGGGCAAAGGTGCCGAAGTCGTACGAGGCGGCCAGCTGGGTGTATTCCTGCTTGGTCTTCTCGTCCTGGTAGCCCAGGGCCACGTTCAGGCCGCCGTCTTTGTAGCCCAGCAGCAGCGAGGTGACGGTGTCGTCGGCGCCCGTGGTCTGCTCGAAGGCGTGCGAGACCGAGCCGTACACACCGCCGAAGCTCGGGCTGTCGTAGCGGACCATGCCGTTGGCGCGGCTGCTGTAGTCCGCGTTCTTGGTCTTGGTGGCGCTGATGGTCTTGAAGGCTGCGCTGGTGGGCGTGAAGCCGTTGGAGTCGAACACGTTGAACTTGTTCGACAGGGCGCGTGCGTCGTCGAACGACGTCGTCATGCGGCCCAGGCGCACAGCACCGAAGCCACCGGCCAGACCGACGCTGGTTTCACCCTTGAACGACGGGGCTTGCAGGTCGCCCGTGTCGAGGTTGATGCGCTGTTCCAGCTTGAAGGTGGCCTTGAGGCCGCCGCCGAGGTCTTCGCTGCCCATGAAGCCCAGGCGCGGGGTGGTCAGGCCGGTGTCGCCACCCGAGAACAGTTTGGTCTGGCTACCGTTGGCGAGCGTGTCGATGTTGCCCACCGACGCGTCCAGACGGCCGTAGATGGTGACGGAGGATTGGGCCATGGCGGCACCGGAAGCGGCCAGAACGGCCAGAGCAATGAGGCTTTTTTTCATGGGTTTTCCTTGGGGGATGTGTTGGAACAAGTGGGGGGCTGTGCCCCGCCTGATGCCGCTGGCAAGCAGGTGCATGTATTTCACCGGCCGGTCATAAAAGTTCTGTGACAGTGTGTCGGTTCTGCTACAGGTTCCGCAGCTGAACATCCTGTCACAGCGGTTTCATCAAGGCCTGCCAGCGTTGAGCAGCCGGGTCCAGCCGGCGCCGTCGTTGTCGTTGACGACCCACAGCTCGCCCTGGTAGACCACCATGCCCTCGGCCTTCTCGTGCAGCCAGTGGAAGTCTTTTCGCAAGTCCTTCACCAGGGTCTTCTTCAGCACGGCGCCTTCCACCACATCGGCGGCCTGAACGCTGTAGATGCGCTTGACCTGCGCGTTGATCGCGCGGCCCTCGCCGCCGCCCTTGTCGCGTTCAAGCAGCAGCAGACGACCGTCGTCCAGCAACTGGATCTCCGACAGGCCCATCCAGAACTGTTGGGCGTCTTTCCCGTGCTGCTCCAGCGGGTACAGCGCGCTGGTCCAGGTCATGCTGGGCAGGTGCAGCTTGAGGATGGCCGCCTGCGGCTTGCCCAGGTCGTAGCCGCGTTGCACCGCCATGTACAGCGTCTGACCGTCGGCGCTGGCGGTCACGCCTTCGTAGCCGGTGCTGGTCTTGGCGTTCTTGAATTTCGCCTGGACGTGTGCGGGCAGCTTCACACGCTGTTGCACCACGCCGGCGGCGTTCACCTTGATCAGTTCGTTGCTGTCCACCGTGGCGCCTTCGGAGGCGATCCAGAAGCCATCGGCCACGCGCGCGATGCCCTCCGGGTCCAGCTTCAACGCCTGGCCGTTGGCGTCGGTGAGCGCCACCACCTGGTCGATCACGACCCGGCCCTGCGCGGCCTCGGCCATGTTCAGGCGCCAGATGCGCGACTGCGCGAAGGCGTTGTCGGGCACGGCGTAGAGATGGGTGCCGTCGGTGGTCAGGCCCGAGAGCGCACCCCAGGGCATGGATGCATCGCGGGCCACGATCTGCGGCTCGCCCACCGGCGCACCCTGGGCATGGAAGCGGTAGAGGTTGATCGAGCCGTCGCCTTCGTTGGCGGTCACCGCCAGTTGCTGGCCGTCGGCACGGCGCGTGACGGTGGTGATGCCTTCCGGGGACATGCCGGTCGGCAGCCACTGCACGAAGCGGGGTTGCTTGGGGTTGCTGACTTCATGGACTTCGAGGAAGCCGCCGCGCTCCGAACCCACCAGCAGGTAGGGCCGGCCGCCGAAGCGGGCGCTGGTCACGCCTTCGATCTCCACCCCCTTGGCGGCCGATCGGCTGTCAGGGTAGTGGCCGTGCAGCAGTGCGCGCTGCTCGGTGCGGTCGCCGGTCTCGTACACCACCTCGCCACGGGTGTTCATGAGGGTGAAGCCGCGGCCGCCGGGCAGGGTGCCGTCCTGGCCCTTCTTGCCGTCGCCCTCGTTGGCCAGGGCGAACACGTCGTTGGACACCCAGGCCACGGCGTCCGGTTCGCGGCGTCCGGTGAAGCTGTCCTGGAAGGCGATCTCCTTGTCGCGCTGCAGGTCGGCGTTGCCGGTGCGGGTGACCGTGCCGGCGGACAGCACCCGCAGCAGGCGGGCGCGGCGCGCATCGCTCAGGTCGATCAGCGCGACGGCGTTGTTCTCCTGCAGCGTCACGGCGGCGGTGCGGCCGTCGGGCGAGATGGACACGAACTCGGGCTGAGGGTCGGCCGGGTAGAGCGCGCCGGGCAGGGCCTTCAGCGCCTCGACCAGATCGATGGACTGCAGGCCGCTGCTGGTGCCGCCGTACAGGTCCTGCAGGCCGACCACGTCGATGCGGCCGGGGCGCTGGCCGCCCAGGGTGGCGTCGCCCTTGGCGTCCGTTTCTTCGTCTTCGATGGCGACCACCGCGCGCAGTGTCCGGCCGCTGCCGACCAGCGCCAGCGAATCGGGGCCGATGCCCACGCTCAGGTCTTTCACATGCATCACCGCGCGCGGGTTGCGCACGTCGTAGACACGCAGGAAGCCGCGGCGCGGATTGCTCACGTCGTCGTCCAGGCGCATGGCCACCACGGCGTAGCGCCCGTCGGGGCTGACCGCCACCGATGTGGGCTCGCCCACGCCGCCCAGGCGCACGTCGATGCGCGGCAGTGATGCAGGGCGTGCCGGGTCGGTGATGTCCACC
>NZ_JBPCSJ010000485.1:0-1075 GCF_051007235.1 Hydrogenophaga sp.
CCAAGGAGCCGTGTAGCGGGCGGGATAATCGAACGCTGTTTGTTTTCAGGTTCCACATGGCACTCATCACACTGCAGGACGCACAACTGGCTTTTGGCCATGTGGCGCTGCTCGATCACACCGACTTCGCGCTGGAGACGCAAGAGCGCGTCGGACTGATCGGGCGCAACGGGACTGGGAAGTCATCGTTGTTGAAGATCCTCGCTGGGCTGGACAAGCCCGACGATGGCACTCTGCAAGTGCAGACCGGGTTGCGGGTGGCCTATGTGCCACAGGAGCCGGTGCTCGACCTGGACAGCACTGTGTTTGAAGCGGCCAGCCTGGGCCTGGGCGACGCCCGGGCTGCGCGGGATCTGTATTTGAGTGGGGCGGACGGACTGGACCTGGGGGAGCTGCAGAACCGGATCGAGGCGCTGGACGCCTGGAACTGGGAACAGCGGGTGGAAGAGACCCTGCACCGCCTGCACCTGGACGGCGGCGTGAAGGTGGGCACCTTGTCCGGGGGCAACAAGAAACGCGTGGCGCTGGCACAGGCGCTGGTGAGCCGCCCCGACGTGCTGCTGCTGGACGAGCCGACCAACCACCTGGACCTGGACAGCATCACCTGGCTGGAGGACCTGCTGCTGGAATACCGCGGCAGCGTGGTGACCATCAGCCACGACCGGGCGTTTCTGGACCGGGTGGCCACGCGCATGGTGGAACTGGACCGCGGCCGCCTGCTGAGCTACCCGGGCAACTTCGCCCAGTACCAGACCCTGAAGGAAGAGCAGATGACGCAGGAGGCGGTGATCAACGCCCGAGCGGACAAGCTGCTGGCCCAGGAAGAGGTGTGGATCCGCAAGGGCGTGGAAGCGCGCCGCACGCGGGCGCAGGGGCGCATCACGCGGCTGGAGCGCTTGCGCGAGCAGCGCGCGCAGCGCCGCGATGCCGTGGGCAGGGTGAAGCTGGAAGTGGCCAGCGGTGGCGCCAGCGGCAAGATCGTGGCGGAGCTGGAGCGGGTGACCAAGGCTTTCCCTGGCCCGGATGGCCAACCGCGCACGGTGATCCGCGATTTCACCGGCACCATCCTGCGGGG
>NZ_JBPCSJ010000486.1:0-3976 GCF_051007235.1 Hydrogenophaga sp.
CAGCTCGTGCTTGAGCGCATCGAGCACGCGGTCGGGGTGGCGGCCTTCTTGTTGCAGCGGGAAGGTTTTTTTCATGGCAGGTCCTTTCGGGGAATGGTGTCGCCCGGTCGGGACGGAAAGCGGTGGATTATCTCAGCCCCCACGCGAGCGAGACCAGCACCGCATGAAACGGCCCCGGCCAGGGCAGCCGTGGAACGGGCTTTGCCCGGCCACAGGGTGCGTCCCCCTCCCAGCGCCGAAGGCGCGCCAGAGAGGGGGAAGCCGCGTCAGCGGCGCAGGGGGAGCCCGATCTCGTAGCCGCCCTCGTCCAGGTGCCGGTGCGGGCCAAAGACCGCCTCCAGCGCCGCGGTTTCGGCCAGCTGCCAGCTCTCCACCACCATGCGCTGGTCCACCGACAGGCTCTCCGGGTCGGGCGTCTCGCCGTGCTCGGCCACGATGGCCTGCCAGGCCGCGTACACCGGGGCCACCAGCGCAGCGTCGCCCAGGGCACCTTCCAGCGCCTGGCGGAACAGGCGCTCGGCCGCCTGCCGCTGGGCGGGCGAGGTGTCGTCGGGCACATACAGTTTGAGGGTGTAGGTCATGTGGCAGGTCACGGAACACGGGGGGGTCACAATCGCCGGATTATTCACGCAGGCGCCACATGAACACCACCCGCACCACGCCGAGCAAGGACGAGATTGCTTTGCTGCCCGAATTCCCCCGCCTGGGGCGGGACCGCATCACGCTGGTGAACACCGGCCCGCAGGCGCGCGAGGCGGTGGCCGCACTGCGCGACCACGCGGCCTGGGGTTTTGACACCGAGAGCAAACCGACCTTCCGCGTCGGCGAGGTGTCCGACGGGCCGCACATCGTGCAGCTGTCCACGCTGCAGCACGCCTGGGTGTTCCAGTTGTTCGACAGCGCCTGCCGCGATCTGGTGGCCGACCTGCTGGCCCAGGCGGCGCACACCAAGGCGGGGTTTGGCCTGGGCGACGACACCAGCCGCATCCGGTCCAAGCTGCGGGTGGAGCCGGCCGGCGTGCTGGAACTCAACCACCTGTTCCGCGAACGCGGTTACCGCAAGGACATGGGCGTCAAAGGCGCGGTGGCGGTGCTGTTCCAGCAGCGCTTCATCAAGTCCAAAAAAGCCGCCACCTCCAACTGGGCTGCACCGCAGCTGAGCGAATCGCAATTGGTGTACGCGGCCAACGACGCGTACGCCGCCGCACACGTGCTGGCCGCGCTGCAGGTCTGACCCCCACGCTCCGCCGCTACGCGGGTCGCTGCCCCCAAGGGGGCTGGCCAGCCTTGGGGCGGCCCGGCGGCTGACCGATCACGGGCTGGCTGGCCCTTTGCGCAAGGGCGTCAGCAGCTCGCCCAGACCGTTGTGGTCGATCTCGTGCATCAGCTGCAGCAGGCGGCCAATGTCGCTCTTGGGGAAGCCCTCGCGCGCGAACCAGTTCAGGTAGTTGCCCGGCAGGTCGGCGATGGGCATGCCCTTGTGCTTGCCAAAGGGCATTTCGGTCTTGATCAGCCGTTCCAGGTCTTCGGCTTTCATGCGGCCCCGGTGGATTCGTCCAGCCACACGCGCACCGTGGCGTGGAACTGCTCGGGTTTCTGGTGCATCAGCCAGTGGCCCGCGTCAAAGCCCTGCACCCGGCTGCCGGGCGTGGTGCCCAGCGCCGCCAGCCAGCGCGCCGAATGGAACATGAAGGGCTTGCGCTTGCCAAAGCAGAACAGCGTCGGGATCTGCGGGCCGAACACCTTGTCCACCCGCGCCACACCGCGCAGCCCACCATATGCGCTGAACCACTGCATGGCGTAGGGGTAGTTCATCTGCCAGCCCATGCGCTCGGGCGGCGTGCGGCAGCCGATGGTGCGCGCCATGAAGCGCGTCATGCGGTCGGCCAGGCCGGGCCACACGCCACCCAGCTTCCAGGCCACGGCCAGCCACAGCTGGTAACCGGCGATCATCAGCTTTTCCTTGGTCGTCAGCGACTTCAGGTAGGCGCCCGAATTGGTGTCGCCGATGTCGGTGCCCACCACGCGCGCCACGCGCTGCGGGTGGCGCGCCGCGACCTCGTAGCCGAAGAAACAGCCCCAGTCGTGCAGCACCAGGGTCACCGGCTCGTCGGGGCTGACCGCGTCGATCACAGCGACCACCAGCCCGCACATCTGGTCCACCGACACCGGGCGCGGCGGCTGTGTCAGGTCAAAACCCGGCAGACAGAAACGCACACAGCGGTAACCGTCGCGCAGCGCGGCCACGGTCCCGTCCCACAGTGCCAGCGTGTCGGGCCAGCCGTGCAACATCACCACCGTGGGCCCCTGGCCCTCGATACGCACTGTCAGGCCCTGCACGTCCAGGGTTTGGGTCATGGCTGCATTCCCGTCTGTTGAAGTGGCGGCGATGGTAGCGCCCCCCATGCCCCCGCGGCTGTCGTGCACGATACTCACGCCCCATGCACCGCACCATCTTCACCACGCCGGTGGTCAACACCCTGCTGCGCGGCTTCTCGCTCGCCTTCCTCAAGCTCACAGGCTGGACGGTCGAAGGCGCCCTGCCCTCGCAGGCGGCCAAGAGCGTGTTCATCGCCGCCCCGCACACCAGCAACTGGGACCTGCCGTACACGCTGATGGTGGCGTTCGCCCTGCGCCTGAACCCCTACTGGATGGGCAAGCACACCATTTTCAAAGGGCCGTTTGGCCCGGTGATGCGCTGGCTCGGCGGCATCGCCGTCAACCGCGACCAGGCCAACAACCTCGTGGCCGCATCGGCCCAGGCCATCCGCGAGGCCGACAGCCCGCTGCAGCTGATCGTGCCGCCCGAAGGCACGCGCAGCAAGACGCGCTACTGGAAGACCGGCTTTTATTACATCGCCCAGACCGCGGGCGTGCCCATCGTCATGGCCTATATGGACTACAGCACCAAGCGCAGCGGCCTGGGCCCGCTGTTCCAGCCCACCGGCGATGTGGAAGCCGACATGGCCGCCATCAAGGCGTTCTACGCGCCCTTCAAAGGCAAGAACGCCGACCAGTTCGAAGCGGGCGCGAACTGAGCCGCCGCCGTGCTCGGATAACACCCCCGAGTGGCGCAACGGGTGAGACGCCCCACCCGGCCCGGGTCATTTCACCCACTGCCAGGTCATTGATCGGTTGACGCCACCGGGTTTTGCGCTTCCCGTGCACCGCTGCGCCCTCTGCGGCGGGCCGCGCGCCTGCCCAAGCGGCCGGGGGTGGCATCAAATGTGCTGAATGCCCATCAACAGACGGAGCCGCCCACCGCGGTCATTCACGCACCTCCCAGCACCGTTCCACCATGAACGCCTTTGGCAACACCTTGCGCGACAGCCTGTTCGACGTGTTCGGCGGCCGAGCCCGGTCGCGCGCGTCGGCGCAGGCCCTTCGGTCGATACGACACGCCATGCTGAACCTGCTGGGCCGCACCAAGGACCCGCGCTCAGACCGTGTGTTCCACCGCATCGTGAACACACAAGACATCGAAGGCCTCTGGTACGCGCGTGCCGAACTCTTCCACGAGCTGTGCCAGCTGCACGACGAAGTGCACGCCGCCCGCTGCCTGCAGGCACTGGACCCGCTGTTCAAGCCCCACTGGCCACAGGCTCGCCAGCGCCCCCGGGGCCCCGGCCAGACGCACCTGAGCAGCCGACCACCCGTCTGAACAGCGGCGCCTCAGAGGCCGGGCTCCTCCCAATGGTCGTGCCGCTCGCGCCGCTCGGCACGGTAGTTGGTCACCTCCAGGCGGATGCCGTCCGGGTCGGTGAAAAACGTCGCCCAGTAGTCGGGTGCATAGGCACCGTGCAATGCGGCCGGCGTGGCGGCGATGCCGGCCGCGTTCAGCGCCTCGGCCACGGCCCGCACATCGTCCGCCGTGTCCACCCGCAGGCACGGGTGGTGCAACCCCGGTGCGTATGGCTGGTGCGGCGAATCGACCCGCGCAGGCCGCAGCACGTAACCGAAGTGGCGGTTGTAGTAC
>NZ_JBPCSJ010000487.1:0-5300 GCF_051007235.1 Hydrogenophaga sp.
GCGCAAATGGCCGGGTGAGGGCTGCAATACCGCATCGGTGTGGCGCCCAAGGAACGCCGCCACCTGATCGGCCCCTTCGGCCTTGAACACCGAGCAGGTGCAATAGACCAGCCGGCCGCCCGGCCGCAACAGCGGCCACAGGGCTTCGAGCAGCTGGCGCTGGATGGTCACGAGCTGGTCCACGTCGGTGGCGCGGCGCAGCCAGCGCACGTCCGGGTGGCGGCGCACGATGCCCGAGGCGGTACAGGGCGCGTCCAGCAGGATGGCGTCAAACGGACGGCCATCCCACCAGACCTGGGTCTGCGCGGCGTCGGCGCATTGCACCTCGGCCGCGAGGCCCAGGCGGCGCAGGTTGTCGTGGATGCGTTCGCAGCGTTTGGCGTCCACGTCCAGGGCCAGGACGTCGAGGTCGGCGCGCTCCAGCAGGTGGGCCGTCTTGCCGCCGGGTGCGGCACAGGCGTCGAGCACGCGGGCACCGGCGGGCCATGCATGGCCGTCCAGCAGCAGGCCGGCCGCGAGCTGGGCGGCGCTGTCCTGCACCGAGCAGTGGCCGCGCGCAAAACCCGGCAGGCGGTCCACCGGCTGGGGCGAGGCCAGCACCAGGCCATCGTCGCCCACAGGCTCGGCCGCCAGGCCGGCGGCTTGCAGGGTCTGGCGGTAGTCGTCGCGCGCCACGCGGCGGCGGTTGACGCGCAGCGCCATCGGGCCGGGCTGGTTGTTGGCGTCCAGCAGGGCTTCCCAGTGCTCGGGGTGGTCGCGCCGCACGCGCTCCACCCACCACAGCGGGTGGTTCCAGCGCGCCACCGGGTCGGCGTCCAGCCCGGCGCACAGCGCCTCGCGCTCGCGCAAAAAGCGGCGCAGGCAGGCGTTGAGAAAGCCGGCCTGCATGCGCGTGCCGCGCGCGGCCTTGGCCGCGTCCACCGCCTGGTCCACCAGGGTGTGGGGCTGGTAGCGCTGGCCTTGCGCATCGTCCAGTAACAGGGCCAGGGCGCTGTGCAGCAGCGCGGCCACCGGCGGCGCGGGCATGCGCTGCACCAGGCGGCGCCCCACGGCGCGCGCGGCGCCGAGCTGGCGCAAGGTGGCAAAGGTCAGCGCCTGCACCCCCGGCCGCAGGGCCGAGGGCACCTGGGGCAACACGTCGCTGAGCGAGCGACCCTGTTCAACGGCGAGCACGCACTGGGCGGTCCAGTGCAACTGGGTCGCCAGGGTGGGGCCGGCGGTGCGGGCCGCGGCAGAGGAGGTGGGTGCGTTCAACGGTGGGATCCGGGGAAAAATTCAGCTCAGCGTCCAGCCGGAGCCGCTCGCCCCGTGGGCGGGCGCAGCGGGCGGCGGGGCAAAGGTGTCGGTGGCCAGGGGGCGCGCTGCGCGGTCATCGCGATCGAGCGGCAGCGGCCCCATGGGCCGACCGTAGATGCGGCGGATGCGCTGCTCCAGCGTGGGGTGGGAATCGAGCCAGTGGGCCACGCGGTCGCCCTCGGTCGAGACCAGCAGCAGGTGCTGCATGGGCGAGCGGTCCTGGCGCGCGTCTTCTTCGTCGGTCTGGGTGCCCAGCACCTTGCGCAACACGCCGCCCAGGCCGTCCTGGCTGCGCGTCCACTGCACGGCGCGGGCGTCGGCCAGGTATTCGCGCTGGCGCGAAACGGCGGCCTGCAGCGCATGCCCGGCCACCCAGCCCAGCCAGCCCGCGGCCATGATGGCCAGGCCCATGAGCGCCGCCACGGTGGTGCGGTCGCGGATGTCCGGGTCCCAGATGCGCTGGCCGAAGCGGAACACCAGCTCCAGGCCGAACACCATGCCGATCAGGCGCATGTTCAGCCGCGTGTCGCCCTCGCGGATGTGGCTGAACTCGTGAGCCACCAAGCCCTGCAGTTCTTCGCGGGTCAGGTGCTCCAGCGCGCCCTGCGTCACAGCCACCACGGCGTCGTCCGCGTCCCAGCCGGTGGCAAAGGCGTTGATGCCGCGCTGGCGCGCCATCACCATGGCCTGCGGCGGCTTCAGGCCCGACGCGATGGCCATCTCGTGCACGATGTTGCCAAAGCGCTGCTCGTCGAAATCGCCCGAGGGGCGCAGTTCGCGCGCCCCCATCTGCCGGGCCAGCGCGACGCCGCCCCCGGCCAGGCGCGAGGTTTCCAGCCACCAGCCGCCCAGCACGAACAGCAGCGTGACCGCCGTGTTCACCGCGAAAAAGTGGCGCGGCCAACCGCTGCCCAGGGGTGCCCAGAAGCCCCAGCTCAGCCCCCACACGAGGGCCAGCGCGGCGTTGACCGCCAGCACCAGCAACGCCACCGTGAGCGCAAACGCGAGCAGCAGCTTGCGTGTCTGCCCCCGCGCCGCGCGCTGGGATTCAAAGATCAGCACGTCAGAACGTCACCTTCACAGGGGCCCGCTCGGCCTCGCTGGTGGTCGATTCGAGCATGGCCTGCGGCTGGAAGTTGAACAGGCGCGCGACGATCAGCGTCGGGAACTGGGCCGCCGCGTCGTTGAATTCGAGCACGTGGTCGTTGTAGGCCTGGCGCGCAAAGCCGATGCGGTTCTCGGTGCTCGACAGTTCCTCGCTCAGCTCGCGCATGGTCTGGTCGGCCTTGAGGTCGGGGTAGGCCTCGGCCACCGCGAACAGCCGGCCCAGCGCGCCGCCCAGCACCTGCTCAGCCCCCACCAGCGCGCCCAGCGCGCCGGTGCTCAGCGGGCTGCCGGCGGCCGTCTGCTCGGCGCTGCGCGCCTGGTTGCGCGCGGCGATCACGGCTTCCAGCGTCTGCGCCTCGTGCGCCAGGTACTTGCGAGCCACCTCCACCAGATTGGGGATCAGGTCGTAGCGGCGCTTGAGCTGCACGTCGATCTGGCCAAAAGCGTTGGCGATCGCGTTCTTCAGCCGCACCAGGCGGTTGTAGGCACCCACGGCCCAGAACAACGCCAGCAGGCCCACGGCCAGCAACACCCATGTCATGGCACCCATCGCTTGATCTCCTTGCGTCCTGCCCCAGCGGCGCGGCCAATATAACCCAGCGTTTTGGGAGCCAGGCCCCTGGCAAAACGGCGCCGGAATGAAAAACGCCCCCGGCGGATGACCGGGGGCGTCGGGGGTCCGGGCGGCAGCCCGGGTGTGTGAGCAACGACCCGCCGCCGGGCCGCCCCAAGGCGGGTCAGCCCCCTCGGGGGGCAGCGACCCGCTTCAGCGGCGGAGCGTGGGGGCCGTCATTCATTCCGCTGCGTCGTTGGAGGTGGCCTCAGCCTGGTCAGCGGCCAGCGACATCGCGTCGGCCTCGGCGATGGCACGGCGCTCTTCGTCGTCCATCTTTTCCTTGACCTTGCGCGCCTCGTGGTACGCCATACCGGTACCGGCGGGGATCAGACGACCCACGATGACGTTTTCCTTCAGGCCACGCAGCTCGTCGCGCTTGCCCATGATGGCCGCCTCGGTCAGCACGCGGGTCGTTTCCTGGAAGGAAGCGGCCGAGATGAACGAGTCGGTGGACAGCGAGGCCTTGGTGATGCCCAGCAGCACGTTGGAGTAGGTCGCGGGGATCTTGCCGTCGGCGCGCAGGGCGTCGTTGGTGTTGAGGATCTCCGAACGCTCGACCTGCTCGCCAGCGATGTAGGACGAATCGCCCACGCTGTCGACGATCACGCGGCGCAGCATCTGGCGAACAATCACCTCGATGTGCTTGTCGTTGATCTTCACGCCCTGCAGGCGGTAGACGTCCTGCACTTCGTCCACGATGTAGCGGGCCAGTTCTTCCATGCCCAGCAGGCGCAGGATGTCCTGCGGATCGGCCGGTCCGTCGACCACGGATTCGCCCTTGTTGACCACCTGGCCTTCGTGCACCAGGATGTTCTTTTCCTTGGGGATGAGGTCGTCCCAGACCTTGCCTTCCGGATCGGTGATCTGCAGGCGGACCTTGCCCTTGGTTTCCTTGCCGAACGACACGGTACCGGTCATCTCGGCCAGCATGCCCTTGTCCTTGGGCGAACGGGCTTCGAACAGCTCGGCCACCCGCGGCAGACCGCCGGTGATGTCGCGCGTCTTCTGGCCTTCGACCGGGATACGGGCCAGCACTTCGCCGGGGCCCACGTCCTGGCCGTCGCGCACCTGGATCAGGGCGCCGACCTGGAAGCCGATCGTCACCGAGTGGTCGGTGCCGGGGATCTTCACTTCGTTGCCCTGGGCGTCGATCAGCTTGACCTGCGGACGCACGACCTTGGCAGCGCCGCGGCGCTTGGGGTCGATCACGACCAGCGTGGCCAGACCGGTCACATCGTCCACCTGCTTGGCGACCGTCAGGCCCTCTTCCACGTTCTCGAACTTCGCCTGACCGGCGAATTCCGTGATGATCGGGCGGGTCAGTGGGTCCCAGTTGGCCAGGATGGTGCCGGCCTTGATGGTCTGGTCGGGCTTGATCGTCAGGATGGCACCGTACGGCACCTTGTGACGCTCGCGCTCGCGGCCGTGTTCGTCGGAGATGATGATCTCGCCCGAACGCGCGATCACCACCAGCTCGCCCTTGGTGTTGGACACGTAGCGCATGGTCGCGTTGAAGCCGATCACACCGCTGGACTTGGCTTCCACGCTGGAGGCCACCGCCGCACGCGAGGCCGCACCACCGATGTGGAACGTGCGCATGGTCAGCTGGGTGCCGGGTTCACCGATGGACTGGGCGGCGATCACACCGACGGCTTCGCCGATGTTGACCAGACCACCACGGCCCAGGTCGCGGCCATAGCACTTGGCGCAGATACCGAAGCGGGTTTCGCAGGTCAGCGCGGTGCGGACCTTGACTTCGTCCACGCCAGCGACTTCCAGCTCGTCGAGCATGTCTTCGTCCAGCAGGGTGCCGGCCGGCAGCAGCGTCGCGCGGGTCTCGGGGTGCAGCACCTCTTCGGCCGTGGTGCGGCCCAGGATACGGTCGCGCAGCGACTCGATCACTTCACCGCCTTCGACGATGGCGCGCATCAGCGTGCCGTTGGAAGTGCCGCAGTCGTCCTGGTTCACCACCAGATCCTGCGTCACGTCCACCAGACGGCGGGTCAGGTAACCCGAGTTCGCGGTCTTCAGCGCCGTGTCGGCCAGACCCTTGCGGGCGCCGTGGGTGGAGATGAAGTACTGCAACACGTTCAGACCTTCACGGAAGTTGGCCGTGATGGGGGTCTCGATGATGGAGCCGTCGGGCTTGGCCATCAGGCCGCGCATGCCGGCCAGCTGGCGGATCTGCGCGGCGGAACCGCGCGCACCGGAGTCGGCCATCATGTAGATCGAGTTGAACGATTCCTGCGGCACCTGGTTGCCATGGCGATCGGTCACAGTC
>NZ_JBPCSJ010000488.1:0-8214 GCF_051007235.1 Hydrogenophaga sp.
TGCCAAGCACCACTACCGCGTGGTCGACTTCCGTCGCAACAAGGACAACATCCCGGCCAAGGTCGAGCGTATCGAATACGACCCGAACCGCACCGCGCACATCGCGCTGGTGTGCTACGCCGACGGCGAGCGCCGCTACATCATCGCCCCCCGTGGCGTTGAAGTCGGTGCGACCCTGCTGTCCGGTTCGGAGTCGCCGATCCGCGTGGGCAACACCCTGCCGATCCGCAACATCCCTGTGGGTTCGACCATCCACTGCATCGAGCTGCAAGTCGGCAAGGGCGCGCAAATCGCCCGTTCCGCTGGCGCCTCGGCTGTGCTGCTGGCCCGCGAAGGCATCTACGCCCAGGTTCGCATGCGTTCGGGCGAAGTGCGCAAGGTCCACGTGGACTGCCGCGCCACCATTGGTGAAGTCTCCAACACCGAGCACAGCCTGCGTCAGCTGGGCAAGGCCGGTGTGAAGCGTCACATGGGCATCCGTCCGACCGTTCGCGGTACCGCGATGAACCCGATCGACCACCCGCACGGTGGTGGTGAAGGCAAGACCGGCGAAGGCCGCGCACCGGTGGATCCGTGGGGCAACCTGACGAAGGGTTACCGCACCCGCAACAACCGCCGTACGCAGTCGATGATCGTCTCGCGCCGCAAGAAGTAAAGGGTTGACATCATGACTCGTTCCCTCAAAAAAGGCCCCTTCATTGACCATCACCTGATGGCCAAGGTGGAGAAGGCTGTGTCCACCAAGGACAAGAAGCCGGTCAAGACCTGGTCGCGCCGCTCCATGATCCTGCCCGAGTTCATCGGCCTGACGATCGCCGTGCACAACGGCAAGCAGCACGTGCCTGTGTACATCACCGACCAGATGGTCGGCCACAAGCTCGGCGAGTTCTCCCTGACCCGTACCTTCAAGGGTCACCCGGGCGACAAAAAAGCCAAGAAGTAAGGATCAACCATGACTACTGAAACCCGCTGTGTTGTTCGCGGCGTGCGCCTGTCGGTGGACAAGGGCCGTCTCGTGGCTGACCTGATTCGTGGCAAGAAGGTCGACCAGGCTCTGAACATCCTGGCCTTCACGCAGAAAAAGGCCGCCGGCATCGTCAAGAAGGCGCTGGATTCCGCCATCGCCAACGCCGAGCACAACGATGGAGCCGACATCGACGAACTGTTCGTCAAGTCGATCTACGTTGAGCAGGGCGCCACGCTCAAGCGCTTCACCGCCCGCGCCAAGGGCCGTGGCAACCGTATCAGCAAACCCACCTGTCACATCTACGTGACGGTTGGCAACTGAAGAGGCTAGAGGACTTATGGGACAAAAAATCAACCCCACCGGCTTCCGCCTCGCCGTTGCACGCAACTGGGCCAGCCGCTGGTACGCGTCCAACCGTGACTTCGCCGGCATGCTGGCCGAAGACATCAAGGTGCGCGAGTACCTCAAGGAAAAGCTCAAGAACGCCGCCGTTTCGCGCGTCGTGATCGAGCGTCCTGCCAAGAACGCCCGCATCACCATCTACTCGGCACGTCCGGGCGTGGTGATCGGCAAGAAGGGCGAGGACATCGAGAAGCTGAAGAAGGAACTGGCCGCCAAACTGGGCGTGCCGGTCGCCGTCAACATCGAAGAAGTGCGCAAGCCCGAAATCGATGCCAAGCTGATCGCCGACTCGATCACCCAGCAGCTGGAAAAGCGCATCATGTTCCGCCGCGCCATGAAGCGCGCGATGCAGAACGCGATGCGTCTGGGCGCCCAGGGCATCAAGATCATGTCTGCCGGTCGTCTGAACGGCATCTAAATCGCCCGTACCGAGTGGTATCGCGAAGGCCGTGTGCCGCTGCACACCTTGCGCGCTGACATCGACTACGGCACCTCGGAAGCCAAGACCACCTACGGCGTCATCGGCGTCAAGGTCTGGGTCTACAAGGGTGACACCCTGGGTCGCAACGATCTGCCCGCCGCGGAAACCCCGCGTCCGGAAGAAGAGCGTCGCCCCCGCGGCCCTCGTCGTGAGCGTCCCGCTGGCCCCGCCGCCCGCGCTGCCGTGCGCCGTCCGGGTGCCGCTGGTGCACCGGTTGATGGCAGCGACAAGCCCGCCGAGGCCACCGACAAACCCGCCGTTAAGCGCGTTCGCAAAGACGCACCCGCAGGGGCACCTGCGGACGGCAAAGGAGAATAAATATGCTGCAACCTGCTCGCCGCAAGTACCGTAAAGAGCAAAAAGGCCGCAACACGGGCGTCGCTACCAGTGGCGCCACCGTGGCCTTTGGCGACTTCGGTCTCAAGTCCACCGACCGCGGCCGTCTGACGGCCCGCCAGATCGAAGCCGCACGCCGTGCGATTTCCCGTCACGTCAAGCGTGGCGGCCGTATCTGGATCCGCGTGTTCCCGGACAAGCCGATCTCCAACAAGCCCGCCGAAGTCCGTATGGGCAACGGCAAGGGCTCTGTGGAGTACTACGTGGCTGAAATCCAGCCCGGCAAGGTGCTGTACGAGATCGTTGGCGTGCCCGAGCAACTCGCTCGTGAAGCCTTCGCCCTGGCTGCGGCCAAACTCCCCCTGCGCACCACGTTCGTGGCGCGCATGCTGGGTCAGTGATTCAGGAGAACATAGATGAAAGCTGCTGAACTGCGCCAGAAGGATGTGGCCGGCCTGGAAGCCGAAGTGAAAGCACTGCAAAAGGCCCATTTCGGCCTGCGCATGCAAAAAGCCACGCAACAACTCAACAACACCGCCACGCTGGGCGACACCCGCCGTTCCATCGCTCGTGCCAAGACCATCTTGGCCGAGAAGCAACGCGCCGCCGCCAAGTAAGGAGTGACCATGACGGAAGCCAAAACATCCCTCAAGCGCACCCTGATCGGCAAAGTCGTCAGCGACAAGCGCGCCAAGACCGTGACCGTGCTCGTTGAGCGCCGCGTCAAGCACGAGCTCTACGACAAGATCGTCGCGAAGTCCAGCAAGTACCACGCCCACGACGAAAAGGGCGAGTACAAGATGGGCGACGTGGTCGAGATCACGGAAAGCCGTCCGCTGTCGAAGACGAAGAACTGGGTTGCCACCCGCCTGGTCCAAAAGGCCGCACTGGTGTAAGCCTGTTTCTGCTGTTTTCAGCGGACCCGAAAAAAGCGACCGACAATCCGGTCGCTTTTTTCTTTTCTGGAGCCGGTGTTTGCCGGTGCACAGAACCACGGCCCCAGGGCCACAACACACGAGGAGCGCAAGATGATCAAGGTGGGTGACCAGATTCCGGCGAGCACGCTGATGGAATACGTCGAGGTCGAAGGCAATGGCTGCAGCGTCGGCCCCAACCCGGTGGATACGCACAAGGCGAGCGCGGGCAAGACGATCGCGCTGTTCGCGTTGCCGGGCGCGTTCACGCCCACTTGCTCGGCCAAGCACGTGCCGGGCTATGTGGAACACCACGCCGCTTTCAAGGCCGCGGGTGTGGACGAGATCTGGTGCCTGAGCGTCAACGACGCCTTCGTGATGGGTGCCTGGGCTCGTGACCAGAAGACCGGCGACAAGGTGCGCATGCTGGGCGACGGCGATGCCGCGTTCGCCAAGGCCACCGGTCTGACGCTGGACCTGACGGGCAAGGGCCTGGGGCTGCGCAGCAACCGCTATTCGATGCTCGTAAAAGATGGCGTGGTGAAGACCCTCAACATCGAAGGCCCGGGCAAGTTCGAGGTCAGCGACGCCGCCACCCTGCTGGCGCAAGCAAAGGCGCTCTGAACGGCGGCATGTCCCCTGTGAAGGCCGGGTTTCCGAAGGGAGCCCGGCCTTTTTGCATTGAAGGGGATCAGAGCCGGGAGCCGCTGGCCAGATCGGCCATGAGGTAATGCGCCCCCGGCAGGGGGTTGTGGTAGTAAGGCGCCACCTCCACAAAGCCTACTTCTTGGTACAGCGCGCGGGCGGCTTCCATGTCGCGCAGCGTGTCCAGCAGCATCGTGGTGTAGCCGGCCAGGCTGGCGCGGGCCATGACCTGTTCCACCAGCTGGCGCCCCAGGCCGAAGCCCCGGAACGCCGAGCGCACGAAAAGGCGCTTCATCTCGCAGGCGTTGAGGTGGTCGCTGCTGGTCAGCGGGCGGAAGGCGCAGCAACCAGCCGGAGCGCCGTCCACCGTGGCCAGCATCAGCACACCGGCCGGCTCGGCGTAGTCGCCAGGCAAGGTCTCCAGTTCCTGTGCAAAACCTTGGAAGCACAGGTCGATGCCGAGGTAGGCCTGGTAGTCGATGAACAGGGCGCGGATCGCGGCCAGATCGTCGGGGGCGTCGGCCACGCGCAGCTGGATGTCGGGGGCGGTCACGTCGGAGTAGGGATGGTGGCGTCTGCCGGAAACGGCACTATACGGCAGCGCCCGACCGCAACCCCGTCAGCCCTGCACGGCTCAGTCGTAACTGGCGGCGGGCACCACCCCGTCGCCCAGCGATACGATGCCGTACACCGCGGCCACGCACAGCAGCAGCAGCACCAGCGCCAGCAGGCGTGTGCGAGCGTTGTCCCGCGACGCGGGCACGGGCGCCTGCACCGTTTTGTCGCCCACGATCATGGGGCGTACCAGGTTCTGCTTTTTGACCAGCTTGTAAAAAGCGATCGCGCCCAGGTGCAGCACCACGAGCGCGATCAGGATGAGCTTGCCCACCTTCTTGTGGTAGCTGGTGGCCTGAGACACCCAGTCGCCCGAGACCAGTCCGGCCAGCGGCCCGGTGAAGGCGATTTCGTCATCGGCAAACAGGCCGCTGCCCACCTGCGCCAGCAGGATCAGCAGCAGCGCCAGCACCGACAACATGCCCAGCGGGTTGTGGCCGACGCTGTGTTCGGCGCGTCCCTGCCCGCGCAGGTAGGCCACGATGCTGGATGGGCCGTACAGAAAGCTGCTGAAACGCGACCAGTGACCGCCCGCCAGCCCCCAGGCGAAGCGAAACAGCAACAGCGTGAGCACCGTGTAGCCGAGCCGACCGTGCCAGACCATCGCATTGCCGCCGACGTTGCCGGTGATGATCAGCCCGATCACGCAGAGCGCCAGGCCCCAATGGAACAGGCGGGTGGGCAGGTCCCAGACGCGGACGGTGTGCATGGTGGTCTCTCCTGATGGTGGGGGTGGGGCATTTCACCCATGGATACAAACCCTGAGTCGATGGTTTCGCCGGAACCAACGCGCAAACCCTACACTCTTTGCGGTTGTAGCACGGACGTGCTACAGCCATTCCACACCCCCACGCTCAGGAGTTCACATGAAGACTGCAATCGTCGCTGCCCTCGTTGGCGCCACCGCCATCCTGTCCACGCCGGCCATGGCCCAGTTCCAGAAGCCGGAAGATGCGATCAAGTACCGCAAGGCCAGTTTCACGGTGATGGCGACGCACTTCGGTCGCATCGGCGCCATGGTCAACAACCGGGCCCCGTTCGATGCCAAGGTCGCGGCCGACAACGCGGCCATTGTGGAAACCATGAGCAAGCTGCCCTGGGCCGCCTTCGGTGCCGGCACTGGTCAGGGTGAGACGCGCGCGCTGCCGGCCATCTGGACCGAGCAGGCCAAGTTCAAGGAAGGCGCCGACAAGATGCAGGCCGAAGTCGCCAAGCTGTCGGCCGCCGCCAAGACCGGCAACCTGGACGCCATCAAAACCGCCTTTGGCGCCGCGGGCCAGACGTGCAAAGCCTGCCACGACGACTTCCGCAAGGAATGACCCGGTGATGGGCCCGGGCCCAGCAAAAAAGGCGACCCATGGGTCGCCTTTTTTGTGGAAACCAACGGGGAGTTCAACCCTTGACCAGCAGTTCTTCGATGAGATCGTGCAACGCGGCCTTGTCGGGCTCGCCCACAAAGCGCTTGACGATGTTGCCTTGTTTGTCCACCAGGTAGGTGGTGGGCGTGAGCTTGACGTCACCCCAGGCCTTGGCGATCTCACCGGTGTTGTCCAGGGCCACCTTGAACGGCAGCTGCCGGCTCTGGGCGAAGTTCAGCACCCAGTTGGGCGGGTCGTAGCTCATGGCGACCGCCACGGTCTCGTAGCCACGCTCCTTGAACTTGTTGTGGGTGTCCACCAGCATGGGCATTTCCTTGACGCACGACACGCAGGTCGTGGCCCAGAAGTTCACCAGCATGACCTTGCCCTTGAGTTCGGCGGTGGTGGTCTTGGCGCCGTCGAGCAGCACGAAGGTCGATTCGGGCGCGGCGTCCCGGGTGCCGCAGCCACCCAGCAACAGCGATGTGCCCAAAGTGGCGGCCACCGCCAACGTGACCAGACCGCGACGACGGCTGACGGTGAGGGGGCGCAGGTGGTGTGTCATAGTCAGAAAGTGCGAAACAGGAGGCCCGGACGGGGCGGTGGGCAGCGGGGCTGCCACCGCGTTGCCATGGCCATTGGAGCGGTTCCACCCCAAGGAGTTCAACATGCAGCGTCGTCAGTTTAACCAGAGCCTCAGCGCCAGCATCGCGTTGTTGGTGCTCGCCACCCAACAACAGGCCTGGGCGCTGTCCCTGTCCGACCTCACGGACAAAGACGCCAGCGCGGGCCTGAAGGCGGCGCTGGAAAAGGGCGCGCTCGCGGCCGTGGGGCTGCTGGGCAAGACCGACGGCTTCCTGGGCAATCCGGCGGTGCGCATTCCGTTGCCAGGCTACCTGGAAGACGCGGCCAGTCTGCTGCGCAAGTTCGGCCAGGGCAAGCGGGTGGACGAGCTGGTGACCAGCATGAACCGCGCCGCCGAAGCCGCCGTGCCCATGGGCAAGGACCTGCTGGTCGGCGCGGTCAAGAGCATGTCGGTGACCGATGCAAAAAAGATCCTGACCGGCGGCGACAACTCGGTGACCCAGTTCTTTGCCGAGAAGACACGCACGCCGCTGGGCGAAAAATTCTTGCCCGTGGTGACCCAGGCGACCGAAAAGGTGGGGCTGGCCGCGAAGTACAACCAGGTGGCCGGCAAAGCCGCCGGCCTGGGGCTGGTGAAGAAGGAAGACGCCAACATCCAGCAGTACGTCACCGGCAAATCGCTGGACGGGCTCTACACCATCATCGGCCAGGAGGAGCGCAAGATCCGCCAGGACCCGGTGAGCGCAGGCAGCGACATCCTCAAAAAGGTCTTTGGCGCGCTCAAGTGACGCGCCAGCTGGCGTGAAAGCCGGCGCTCACTTGCCCAGCTTGCGGCGCGCGTCGGCCAGTCGTGCGTCGAGGTACTCGCCGTAAAAGTCGGGAACGGCCACGCCGACCAGGCGCTCGGCCAGCTCCTGCCCCTCGGGCCCCAGGAACAGCACCGTGGGCGCAAAGCGCGCCTTCCACAACCGGGCCTGTTCGGCCGGGGTGGACATGTCGCCATTGAACCCTTGCAGGTTGCTGCTGCGGTCGCGCACGTCCAGCTGCACCGCCTGCACCTTGCCTTCTTTGCGCAGCGGCAGCAGGTAGTGGTTGCGCACCAGGTCGCAGTACGGGCAGCCGGCCAGGGTGGTCATCACCACCAGCGGCTCGCCCCGCGCGGCGGCGGCCTGGGCCGCACCGCGCAGCGACGCCGGGGTGGGCAGCGCGGCGGGCGTCTTGGCGGGGATCGTGCTGTCGGCGGTGGCGGGCGTGCTCATGGGGACCTCGTGGGGCTGGAACATCAGCCAGCGCTGATGAAGATCAGACGATACCGCGGCCGCGCAGTTCCGCCAAGCGGGCTTCGCCCGCGCCCAGCCAGTCGGTCAGCACCTCGGCGGTGTGCTGGCCCAGCAGCGGCGGTGGCCGGTCGTTGCGCACCGGGGTGGCGCTGAGCTTGAGCGGGCTGGCCACCAGCTGCACCGCGTCGGCCAGCGGGTGGGCGTGTGCGCCCTGCCAGGTCTGCACCATGCCGCGCTGCTGCACGTGTTGGTCGGCAAAGACCTCGGCCAGGTTGTTGATCGGACCGCAGGGCACCTTGGCGACTTCCAGCGCGGCCAGCCAGTCGGCCTTGCTGCGCGTCTTGAAAAGGGCTTCCAGCAGCGGGACCAGGACCGCGCGGTTGCGCACCCGGTTCTGGTTGCGGGCGAAGCGTTCGTCCTGCGCCAGCCCGGGTTGTCCGGCCACCTCGCAGAACTTGGCAAACTGGCCGTCGTTGCCCACGGCCAGGATGATGTGTTGCGCCTGGCCTTGGGCATCGGGCGCGACCTCGAACACCTGGTAAGGCACGATGTTGATGTGCGCGTTGCCGGCGCGGCCGGGCACCTTGCCCTCTTCGCGCCCGCGCACCAGGTAGTTGGCGCCCAGGTTGGC
>NZ_JBPCSJ010000489.1:0-3339 GCF_051007235.1 Hydrogenophaga sp.
CGAGATGCACGCGCTGCTGCCCAAGGGCGTGAAGCTGCTGCCCGAAGACGTGTTCGCCCGTGCCAGCTATGTGCTGAGCGCCAAGGTGCTGGACCCGCAGTTCCAGGGCCAGGTGAAGGAGCGCCTGAACTCGCGCGACGCGGTGCGCCTGGTCGGCGGCTTCGTGCGCCCGGCGCTCGAACTCTGGCTCAACCAGCACGTGGACTACGGCAAGAAGCTGGCCGAACTGGCCATCAAGGCGGCGCAGAGCCGCCAGAAGGCCGGCCAGAAGGTCGAGAAGCGCAAGGGCTCGGGCGTGGCCGTGCTGCCCGGCAAGCTGACCGACTGCGAAAGCCGCGACACTGCGCACAACGAGGTGTTCCTGGTCGAGGGCGATTCGGCCGGTGGCAGCGCCAAGATGGGCCGCGACAAGGAATGCCAGGCCGTGCTGCCGCTGCGCGGCAAGGTGCTCAACACCTGGGAGGTCGAGCGCGACCGCCTGTTCGCCAACACCGAAATCCACGACATCTCGGTCGCCATCGGCGTCGACCCGCATGGTCCTCTGGACAACCCCGACCTGTCGGGCCTGCGCTACGGCAAGGTCTGCATCCTGTCGGACGCCGACGTCGACGGCTCGCACATTCAGGTGCTGTTGCTCACGCTGTTCTTCCGCCATTTCCCCAAACTCATCGAAGCCGGTCACGTGTACGTGGCGCGTCCGCCGCTGTTCCGCGTGGACGTGCCGGCCCGCGGCAAGAAGCCCGCGAGCAAGCAGTACGCGCTGGACGAGGGTGAGCTGCACGCCATCCTGGACAAGGCCGAGAAGGACGGCGTGGCGCGCGAGAAATGCCAGATCAGCCGATTCAAAGGCCTGGGCGAGATGAACGCCGAACAGCTCTGGGACACCACGCTCAACCCCGACACGCGCCGCCTCATGCCGGTTACGCTGGGCGGGCTGGACTTTGCCGGTACCGAGGCGCTGATCACCAAACTCATGGGCAAGGGCGAAGCCGCCGCGCGCCGCGAGCTGATGGAACTGCACGGCGACTCGGTCGAGATCGACGTCTAGTCATGTTGCGTGCAGCGATCGTTCTGGCGGCCCTGCTGGGCATCTGCGCCACGGCTTCGGCCGAGGCCGAGCTCTGGGGCTACATCGACGCCCAGGGCCGGCCGCATTACGCCGACCGGCAGATCGACAACCGCTACCAGCTGTTCAACGCCGGTTCGGCGCCGGTGCGGCGCCTGCCGCCTTCGGCCGCCAGAGCGCCCGCCGGGCTGCTGACCTCGTTCGAACTGTCCACCGGCTACCAGGCGGTGCAGCACCTGATCCGCGAAGCCGCGACCGACCACGGGCTGGACCTGGCGCTGCTCAAGGCCGTCATCGCCACCGAGTCGCGCTTCGACCCGCAGGCCGTCAGCCCCAAGGGCGCGGTGGGCCTGATGCAGCTGATGCCGGCCACCGCTGAACGGTTTGGCGTCAAGGCCGACGCGGCGACGACCCTGCAGCAGCGCCTGACCGACCCACGCACCAACCTGCAGGCCGGCGCGCGCTACCTGGCCCTGCTGCTGCGCCAGTTCGGCGGTCAGACCGACCTGGCCCTGGCCGCCTACAACGCCGGTGAAGGCGCGGTGCAGCGCGCCGGTGGCCGCGTGCCCGACTTCCCCGAAACCCAGCAGTACGTGCGCAAGGTCACGCTGCTGCACCAATACCTCTCGCCGCCGCGGGGCTTGCGCCCGGCGTCCGCCCGCCTGAACCTCTCGGCCACTGGCGCGCCTGCGCTGTGACCCGCTTTCCTGTGGAATCCCATGGACATCGACACCCCTGAACTGCCGCTGCTGCCCGCCGAACCCGGCGACGACAGCCTGGCTGCCTACGCGCAACGCGCTTACCTCGAATACGCGCTCTCGGTCGTCAAGGGCCGTGCCCTGCCGGATGTGTGCGACGGGCAGAAGCCGGTGCAGCGCCGCATCCTTTATGCCATGGACCGCATGGGTCTGGGCTTTTCCGGCAACACGGCGGCCAAGCCGGTCAAGAGCGCCCGCGTGGTGGGCGATGTGCTGGGCAAGTACCACCCGCACGGCGACAGCGCCGCCTACGACGCGCTGGTGCGCATGGCGCAGGACTTTTCGCAGCGCTACCCGCTGATCGACGGCCAGGGCAACTTCGGTAGCCGCGACGGTGACGGCGCCGCCGCCATGCGCTACACCGAAGCGCGGCTGGCCAAAATCACCGGCCTGCTGCTGGATGAAATCGACCAGGGCACGGTGGACTTCATCCCCACCTACGACGGCTCGTTCGAAGAACCGAAGCAGCTGCCCGCGCGACTGCCGTTCAACCTGCTCAACGGGGCCAGTGGCATCGCCGTCGGCTTGGCGACCGAGATCCCCAGCCACAACCTGCGCGAAGTGGCCGACGCCTGCGTGGCGCTGGTCAAGAACCCCAAGCTCAGCGACGAAGACCTGCTGACCATCCTGCCCGGGCCGGACTACCCGGGTGGCGGCCAGATCATCAGCCCGGCCGGTGACATCGCCGACGCCTACCGCACCGGCCGCGGTAGCCTGAAGGTGCGCGCGCGCTGGAAGATCGAAGACCTGGCGCGCGGCCAGTGGCAGCTGGTGGTGAACGAACTGCCGCCCGGTGTGAGCAGCCAGAAGGTGCTGGAAGAGATCGAGGAGATCACCAACCCCAAGGTCAAGGCCGGCAAGAAGGCGCTGACGCAGGACCAGACCCAGCTCAAGGCCAGCATGCTGATGGTGCTGGACACGGTGCGCGACGAGTCCAGCAAGGACGCGCCGGTGCGCCTGGTGTTCGAGCCCAAGAGCAGCCGCATCGAACAGCAGGAACTGATCACCGCGCTGCTGGCCCACACCAGCCTGGAAAGCTCGGCACCGATCAACCTGACCATGATCGGGCTGGACGGACGGCCGACGCAGAAGAGCCTGCGCCAGATGCTGGAAGAGTGGGTGGCGTTCCGCCAGACCACCATCACGCGCCGCAGCCAGCACAAGCTGCAGAAGGTGCTGGACCGCATCCACATCCTGGAGGGCCGGCAGCTCGTGCTGCTGAACATCGACGAGGTGATCCGCATCATCCGCCACAGCGACGAGCCCAAGGCTGCGCTGATCGAGGCCTTCAAACTCAGCGAGCGCCAGGCCGAAGACATCCTGGAAATCCGGCTGCGCCAGCTGGCCAAGCTCGAAGCGATCAAGATCGAGCAGGAACTCAAAGAGCTGCGCGAGGAACAGGGCAAGCTCGAAGACATCCTGGCCAACCCGGCGAGCCTCAAGCGCCTGATGGTCAAGGAGATCGAAGCCGACGCCAAGACCTTCGCCGACCCGCGCCGCACGCTGATCCAGGCC
>NZ_JBPCSJ010000490.1:0-1369 GCF_051007235.1 Hydrogenophaga sp.
CGACTCGGCCCGCATCGCCAGCATCAAGGCTGAGGCGGCCAAGCTGTCGCTGCAAGGCACGGTGGTGGCGAGCGACGCCTTCTTCCCGTTCCGCGATGGTCTGGATGTGGTGGTGGATGCAGGCGCGACCTGCGTGGCGCAACCGGGTGGTTCGATGCGCGATCAGGAAGTGATCGACGCGGCGAACGAGCGCGGTGTGGCGATGGTGTTCACTGGCGTTCGTCATTTCCGCCACTGAGCTTTTTGTGCGTCTGACTTGGGGGCTCCTTTTGGAGCCCCTTTTTCTTGCCTGCTGTTGTGGGTGGGCTGGGGCTCGTGGCGCCCGTTCTCCGGCTCACGCTCGCGGGCGTCTGCTCGGGTGTGCGGTGGTCACTTCGTCAACACCGGGCGTGTACCCGTCTTCTGCGGCAACCGCGAATCAAGCCTGCGCCCGGCCACCCCAAGCCCCAGCGCCGCTGACCATTCCGTTCGCCAACGAAGGGAAGTCACTGTTGGCGTTCTCAAGCCTGACTTCAAGGTGGGTGGTGCGGGCTGGCGGGCGCAGGCTCGATTCGCGGTTGCCTCAGCGCGGGCGGGCCTGCCCGGCGTTGACGCGACGAGAGTGGCGCGCTGGTGAGGTCGCTCGCGAGCGTGAGCCGGAGCACGCCAGCTCCACCACCCACCTTGCGCGAGGTCCAGGAGCGAAACGCAAGGAGCACAAACAAAAACGGCCGGAGGAAAACCCCCAGCCGTTTCAGACAAGCAAAAGACGATCAAGCCAGCTGCTTGAACACCTCACGCGCCGCCGCCACGGTGGCCGCGATGTCTTCAGCGGTGTGCGCCGCGCTCACAAAACCCGCTTCGTAAAGAGCCGGTGCGATGTACACGCCGCGGTCCAGCAGGCCGTGGAACAGGGTGTTGAACTTGGCGCCCTCGGTCTTCATCACGGTGGCGTAGTTCTGCGGCAGCTCGGACATCAGGAAGAAGCCGAACATGCCGCCCTGGCAGTCGACGCTGAAGGGCACGCCCTCGGCGTCGGCCGCGGCCTTCAGGCCGTCCACCAGCGAACGGGTTGTGGCGGACAAGGCGTCGAAGAAGCCGGGTTTCTGGATTTCTTTCAGCGTGGCCAGACCGCAGGCCGTCGCCACCGGGTTGCCCGACAGTGTGCCGGCCTGGTAGACACCACCCAGCGGCGCCAGGTGTTCCATCACCGCGCGCTTGCCGCCAAAGGCCGCCAGCGGCATGCCGCCGCCGATGACCTTGCCCATCACGGTCATGTCGGGCTCGAAGCCCGGGATCAGCGAAGCGTAGTGACCCTGGGCGCTGCCCAGACCCACGCGGAAGCCGGTCATCACCTCGTCGAACACGAACAGCGCGCCGTGCTGCGTGC
>NZ_JBPCSJ010000491.1:0-2697 GCF_051007235.1 Hydrogenophaga sp.
CGGTGTAGCGCCCCTACAACCCCAACGCCAAGCTGATGGCCGAAATGATCCAGGCCGACTGGGCCAAGGTGGGCATCAAGGCCAAGATCACGCAGTACGAGTGGGGTGAGTACCTCAAGCGCATGAAGAACGGCGAGCACGACACCGGCCTGATCGGCTGGACCGGCGACTACGCCAGCCCGGACAACTTCCTGGGCGTGTTGCTGACCTGCGAAGCCGTGGGCGGCTCGAACTACGCGCGCTATTGCAGCAAGGAGTTCGATGGCTACACGCTCAAGGCCCGCAACAGCACCAACCAGAAGGAACGCACCGAGCTGTACATGAAGGCTCAGGAAGTGTTCAAGAAGGACCTGCCGTGGACGACGATCGCCCACTCGACGGTCAACCAGCCGATGCGCAAGAACGTCACCGGCTTCGTGATCAGCCCGTTCGGCGACTACAACTTCGAAGGCGTTGGCGTGAAGTAAGCTCCCCCCGCGCCGCCTGCGGCGTCACCCCCCAGGGGGCAACGCGTGCGGCCCGGCGGAGCCGGTTCCGCCGCGTTCTGGAAGGGGCACTTTGTCCCGGTCAGGTTTCAGGCGTCATCCGTGACGCCTGATTCTTTTTTTGCCTTTGCATAACAACAAGGAGTGTTCTCTCATGCTGAGATACCTTCTCCAACGGCTGCTGGTGCTCATTCCCACCTTTCTGGGCATCACGCTGCTGACCTTCTCGCTCATCCGGTTGATCCCGGGTGATCCGGTGGAGGTCATGATGGGCGAGCGCACGCTCGACCCCGCGTTGCACGCCGCGGCGCTGCAGAAGTTGGGCCTGGACCAGCCGCTGTACGTGCAGTACGGCCGTTACCTGGCCGACCTGGCGCAGGGCAATCTGGGCCAGTCGCTCAAGACGCAGGCCAGCGTCTGGTCCGAGTTCAAGTCGCTGTTCCCGGCCACGCTGGAGCTGGCGCTGTGCGCACTGCTCATCGCCCTGGTGTTCGGCCTGATCGCCGGGGTGCTCGCCGCGGTGCAGCGCGGCAAGTGGCTGGACCACACCGTCATGACGGCAGCGCTCACCGGCTATTCCATGCCCATCTTCTGGTGGGGCCTGCTGCTGATCCTGATCTTTTCGGTGGGCCTGGGCTGGACTCCGGTGTCCGGGCGCCTGGACCTGGTGTACGACGTGCAGCCGCAGACCGGCTTCATGCTGATCGACGCCTGGCTGGCCGAGCGCGCCGACCCCGAACTCAACGCTGGCGCCTTTGTCGATGCGGTGCGCCACCTCATCCTGCCCGCCATCGTGCTGGGCACCATCCCGCTGGCGGTCATCGCGCGCATGACGCGCTCGTCCATGCTGGAGGTGCTGCGTGAGGACTACGTGCGCACCGCACGCGCCAAGGGCCTGTCGCCGCTGCGCGTGATCTTCGTGCACACGCTGCGCAACGCGCTCATCCCGGTGCTCACCGTGGTCGGCCTGCAGGTCGGCACGCTGATGGGCGGCGCCGTGCTGACCGAGACCATCTTCTCCTGGCCGGGCATCGGCAAGTGGCTGATCGAGGCCATCGGCCGGCGCGACTACCCGGTGGTGCAGAACGGCATCCTGCTGGTCGCCACGCTGGTGATCCTGACCAACTTCACCGTGGACCTGCTCTACGGCGTGGCCAACCCCCGCATCCGAGTCACGTCATGAGCCCCCACGCTCCACCGCTGCGCGGGTCGCTGCCCCAAGAATGGGGAGGGGCCCGGTCCTTGCCGTGTCCGGGGGCTGATCCGGCTTGGGGCGGCCCGGCGCCGGATCGTCATCCACTCCACTGCTGTGCGGAGAACATTGAATGAACCTCACTGAATTCTGGCGAGCCTTCTCGCACAACAAAGGGGCCGTGGCCGGGCTGCTGTTCATGGCCGTGGTGGTTGTGCTGGCGGTGTTCGCACCCTGGGTCGCACCGCACAGCCCGATCGAACAGTACCGCGAGCATTTCCTGCAGGCACCGGTCTGGGCCGGCGGCACTTCGCAGTTCCTGCTGGGCACCGACGAACTCGGCCGCGACCTGCTCTCGCGCCTGATCCACGGTGCGCGGCTGTCGCTGCTGGTGGGCCTGGTGTCGGTGCTGCTGGCGCTGGTGCCCGGCGTGCTGCTGGGGCTGGTGGCGGCTTTCGCCGGCAAGTGGGTGGACGCGGCCATCATGCGCGTGATGGACATCGTCATGGCACTGCCCTCGCTGCTGATGGCCGTGGCCATCATGGCCATCCTGGGCCCGGGTCTGATCAATGCCATGATCGCCATCGCACTGGTTTCACTGCCGGCCTACGTGCGGCTGGTGCGCGCCTCGGCCCTGAGCGAGCTGCAGCGCGACTACGTGACCGCCGCGCGCCTGTCGGGCGCGCGCACGCTGCGCCTGATGTTCGTGACCGTGCTGCCCAATTGCACGGCGCCGCTGATCGTGCACGCGACCATGAGCTTCTCGGCCGCCATCCTCGAAATCGCGGCGCTGGGCTTCCTGGGGCTGGGTGTGCAACCGCCGCTGCCCGAGTGGGGCACCATGCTCGCCTCGGCGCGCGACTACATCGAAAGCGCCTGGTGGGTGGTGACGCTGCCCGGCCTGACCATTCTGCTGTCGGTGCTGGCCATCAACCTGGTGGGCGACGGTCTGCGCGACGCGCTGGACCCGAAGCTCAAGTCCGCTTCTTGATATGGAACACCCCCGCCGCGCTGCGCGCG
>NZ_JBPCSJ010000492.1:0-8332 GCF_051007235.1 Hydrogenophaga sp.
GTGCTGCTGCGCGGCGGCAACTCGGTGGCCATGGCGCTGGCCTGGCTGGCGGTGGTGCAGAGCGGCCTGATCGCGGTGGCCACCATGCCGCTGCTGCGCGCCACCGAACTCAAGGCGATCATCGACAAGTCGCAACCGTCGGCTGCGCTGTGCGATGTGAAACTGCAGGACGAGCTCAAGGCCGCACTCGCGTTGAGCCCGGACACGGCGGGCCTGCCACTGCGCCTGTTCAATACCGGGGATGCGGCACCGGTGCTTTCCAACTCTATGGAGGCGCTCGCGAAGCAGCACAGCGACCAGGCCACGCCCTGCCCCACCAGCGCCGACGACGTCGCGTTGCTGGCCTTCACCTCCGGCACCACCGGCAGCCCGAAAGCCGCCGTGCACACCCACCGCGACGTGTTGGCCGCCTGCGAAACCTGGCCGCGCCACGTGCTGCGCGCCACGCCCGATGACATCGTCATGGGTTCGCCGCCACTGGCCTTCACCTTCGGCCTGGGCGGCCTGCTGGTGTTCCCGATGTGGGCGGGCGCGTCGGTGTACTTCCCGAGCATCCCGTACACGCCCGAGGCCATGGTCAAACTCATTGGCCAGGTCGGCGCCACCATCTGCTACACCGCGCCCACCTTCTACCGGCAGATGGCCGCGTTCGCGAAGCAGCACGGCATCGGACGGTTGCGCCTGAGCGTGAGCGCAGGAGAAGGCCTGCCCGACGCCACGCGCCAGCTGTGGAAGGAAGCGAGTGGCCTGGAGATGCTGGACGGCATCGGCGCCACCGAGATGTTCCACATCTTCATCTCGGCCGCACCCGAAGACGTGAAGCGCGGCGCCATCGGCCGCGTGGTGCCCGGCTACCAGGCCAGGATCGTGAACGAACAGGGTGAAGAACTGCCCCGCGGACAAGTCGGCCGGCTGGCGGTCAAGGGCCCCACCGGCTGCAAGTACCTGGACGACGCGCGCCAGGCCAATTACGTGCAGGGCGGCTGGAATTTCCCCGGCGACGCGTTCAGCCAGGACGAGGATGGCTACTTCGTCTACCAGGCGCGCACCGACGACATGATCATCACCGCCGGCTACAACGTGGCCGGGCCCGAAGTGGAAGCGGCCCTGCTGCAACACCCGGCGGTGGCCGAATGCGGTGTGGTGGGCAAGCCCGACGACGAGCGCGGCATGGTCATCCTGGCCTATGTGGTGCTCAGGCCCGGCCAGGCCGCCGATGCGACCCAGGTCAAGGCGCTGCAGGACCATGTGAAGCACACGCTGGCGCCCTACAAGTACCCGCGCGAAGTGCGTTTTGTGCCCGCCCTGCCCCGCACCGAAACCGGCAAGCTGCAACGCTTTGCGCTGCGCAAAATGGCCGCTGATGCCGGTGCCTGAACTTCAAAGAAAGAACCAACCCATGCAATTCCTGCAACCACCCGGCTGGGCCACCCCCAAGGGCTACGCGAACGGCGTCGCCGCCAAAGGCACGCTGGTGTTCGTCGGCGGCCAGATCGGCTGGAACGGCGATCAGCAATTCGAGAGCGACGACTTCATCCACCAGACCAAACAGGCCCTGCTGAACGTGCACGCCGTGCTGGCCTGCGCCGGCGCCGGCCCACAGCACATGGTGCGCATGACCTGGTACATCACCGACCGCGACGAGTACAACGCCCGCCTGCGCGAGCTGGGTTCGGCCTACCGCGACGTGATGGGCAAACACTTCCCGGCCATGACCTGCGTCGAAGTCAGCCGGCTGGTGGAGACGCGTGCGAAGGTCGAGATCGAGGTGACGGCGGTGGTGCCGGAGTGATCGCTCACAACGCCGACACCGGGGGTGTGAGCCCATGAAAAAACCGCCGGGGCGCGAGCCTACGGCGGTTTTTGTTGCCCGCTGGGTCGGGTGGCTTACTTGATGCCCACCACCTCGATCGCCACGCGCCGGTTGGGCGTCAGGCAGACGGTCTGCTCGACCTTGGGCGGTTTGGTGCTGCATTCCACCACCGGCTCGCGGTTGCCGCGGCCCGTGGTGCTGACCTTGTCGGCCTTGACGCCCATGCTGTCCAGGTAGTCGCGCACGGTGTTGGCGCGCTGGAGCGACAGGGCATCGTTGTAATCGGTCTTGCCGTAACGGTCGGTGTGACCGGTGTAGGCGATGGACTCGATCTTGCTGTATTTCTTCAGGCTGTCGGCCACTTCGCGCAAACGCTCCAGGCCACCGGGCAGCAGATCGCCGCGGCCGGCCTTGTTGAACTTGAACAGGGCATCGCCGAGCAGGGTGATGTTTTCTTTCTGCACCACCGGTGCGGGTGGCGGTGCCACCGGTGTGGGGGCCGGCACGGGCGCTGCCACCACCACCGGCGCAGGCGCAGCACAGGCGCTGGCCTCTTCACCGGCGCGGCGCACCGCGTCTTCGGCCATGGCCACGTGCGGCGTGGCCTGGCGCCAGCCGGTCTGCTCTTCGGCATGGCCTGCGCGCACCAGCCGCACTTCGGCACAGGCCACGGTGCGGGCGGTGCACTTGAGGGTGTTGGCATCGCCCTTGAAGCCGCTCAGCCGCGCCCAGAGGTCGTCGCGCAGCTTGCTGCTTTTGGCCACCAGCGGCGTGTCGTAGCCGGCCTTGGCCGACTTGTCGGCTTCGAGGGCCTGCACGATCTTGATGGACTCGTGCAGCGACTCTTCCACGTAACCCGTGCGGTCGTTCTCGTGGTACTGGGTCTTGGCCGTGTCGAGCCAGCACTGGGCCTTGGCCAGCGAATAGTTGCTCTGCGGCACACCGGCTTCGTTGAGCGCGCGCAGGCGCTGCTGCACCGCTTCGAGCGTCTTGCGGTCGCCGAGGATGCGCTCGTCGGTGATGCGCGCAGCCTGCGGCACGAGACCGGTGGACTGGGCCGCGGCGGCGGGCGTTTCGTCTTTGGTCTGGAACGGCCCGCTGGCGCAACCGGCCAGGGACAGGGCAGCGACGAGGAGAGAAAGAGAAAAGGAGGTTCGCATGGCAGTGTGGAGTGCGGGAGCGCGGCCGAACGGGATACGGGGAGCAGAGCAGAGGGCAGTCATGACCAGGCCTCGCGTCAGGGTTGGGCCGGCGAACCGGACGACAGGGTCTTGTTCACACCCGCGTCTTTGCCGCGGAACAGGTCTTCGTCGAACTTGTAGCGCAGACCCAGCACCCAGCCCTGGTTGGTGTACTCGCTGGAGATGTCCTTGTCGCTGAAGCCGCGCCAGTTGTAGCCCAGCGTGGCCCAGAGGTTGTCCATCACCACGTAGCCGACCTCCAGGCCGTAGGCGTATTGGCGGCTACCGCCCGAACCCTGCAGCACACTGAACAGGCCACCCACCGTCCAGCGGTTGGTGATGTCGTAAGTCACGCGCGAGCCCAGCAGGGTGGCGCTGTAGTTGTCACGCACCGTGCCCAGCAGCAGCTCGTCCACACGCTTGTGCGCCACACGACCCGAGACCCACCAGGGGCGGCTGGGGTGGTAGTTGGCGCGCAGGCTGGCGATGCGCACATCGCGGTCGATGGCGTCGGTGCCAGCGGCGTATTCGTTGCGCAACTCCAGCGTGCCGAGCGCGTCGAAACGGTTGCTGTCCACCGGGCGGTAGGCAAATCCCACCTGGAAGCGGTTCTGGCGCGTGTCCGAGCCAGCGGCCGTGCGCGGCTGCACCTGGTTGAAGTAGTCGCGCGCCAGCAGGGTCCAGTCACGGTCCAGCTTGCGCGCCAGGCCGAGGGTGACGAGGTGGTTGGTGTTGTCCTGGTCCTGGCGCCATTCGACGCGGCCAGAGCCCTTCCACAGTTCGCTGCCGGTGTATTCGAGGCCCACACCGGCCGCCTTGGCATTGCCGGCGGTGCTGGTCAGGCGCTCGACGTTGGTGACCAGGCGCAGACCGGGCCGGATCATCCAGCCGTTGCGCAGACCCAGGGCGGCCTGGACGTCTTCACCCGAACCGCTGTCGCGCACGCGGTATTCGCTGTAGACCGAGCCGTCCTGCATGTACTGCGTGTCGATGCCGAACACGAAGGCGGTGGCGGCTTCGCCCACACCGAGGCCGTAGGCACCGCCGAATTCGCGGCTGCGCTCGTAACGTCCGTACAGACGCGTCTTCTCGGCCACGGCCCAGTCGGCGCCGATGCGGTACAGGTTGGTGCCGTCGTCGCCGATTTCGCGCTGCAGTTCACCGTTGAGGGTGAGGCTGTCGGTCATCTTGTAGGCGGCGCGACCGAACACCGAGGTGCGGTCCAGGTCTTCGGTGGCGGTTTCGATGGTGGTGAGGTTCGACCCCGAACACACCACCGGCAGACCCGTCACGGGGTCGATGGTCTGGTTGCCCACCTGGCTGATGCCAAAACCGGTGTTGTAGCCGGTGGTGGCGGTGGTGCTGTTGGAACAGTTGCTGGCGGTGGAGCGCACCAGGCTGGCTGCGTTTTCCTGCACTTTGCGCACGCCACCGCCGATGGTCAGTCGGTCGGTGATCTGGTAGTCGGCCCCGAGCGAAAACGCCTTGGAGTCGTTGTCGATGCCCGGCGTGGTCACCGTGGGATCGATCTGGTCCCGGGTCTGCAGGTATTCGCCGTTGACGCTGAGCTGGGGCGAGACCTTGTAGGCGGCAGAAAGGCCCAGTTCCGTGCGGCCCCCGGTGATGCCGGCGGCGGTGTTGTTGAAATCTTCGCTGGCCTTGGCCACGTAGGCGCGGCCGCGCAGCTGCTCGTCGCTGTGGCGCAGCTCCAGCCGCGCAGCGCCGCCGCTGAGCTCCCCGCTCTTGCCGTCAAACGCAGTGCTGGTGTTGGTGTTGAAGCCGCTGGCGTCGTTGACCACGCTGCGCGTGCCGGCGATCTCGGCGATCAGCTCGGTCTGCGGGCTGAGCTTGAGGTGCAGGTTGGCGCCCGCCACCGTGTACGGCGCCTGCGGGTTCTCGTCCTTGGCCACCGACACGCCCAGGCTGAGCTTGTCGGTCAGGGCCAGTTTCAGATCGCCGCCGTAGACCAGAAAGTCGTCGCCGCCCTGATCCACCTCGTAGGTGATGCGGATGGTGACCGGGTTGAGCTGGTCGTCAAAACTGGGCACCGGCGCACGGAACACGATCTGCCCGCTGAAGGGCTCGAATTCGTAGTCGCTGGACCGGGTGAGCTGCGTCGACTTGAGGATGACCGTGGGCTGGTTGCGGTCGCGCACCACGATCTGGACTTTTTCCGAACCGGTCACGCCGTTCGGGTTGGACACGCTGTAAGGCCCGGACACGCCGCGCGCCGGGAACTCGTCGATGACCTGACGCAGGGTGTCCTGCGCCACGAAGCCGTTGGCCGTGACCTTGCCCTCTTCGTAACGGCCTTGCAGACCATTGAGGGAGCGGCTGTACTGCCCAAGTGAACGGGCGAGGTTGTCGTCCTTGGTCGTGTAGTCACCGTACAGCAGGAAGCTGCGGTGGCGGTCCACGCGCACGTACAGCTTGCTGGAGCTCTGTGCGTCAACGCCGCGGATGCTCGCATCGCCGTACACCGGGTAGAAGGCGTTCGGGTCCACCTCCTGGAAGAGCTGGCGGTCGGTGTCCTTGTCGGAGTCGTAGGCCAGGGTGAGCAGGTACTCGCCCTTGATCTTGCCTTTGAGGTACAGCGCTGCACGCGCACCGGCGCGGGTCTTGCCGCCGTTGAATTCTTTTTCGAACCCCTTGAGCTCGGTGTCGAACGCATCGTCTTCGCGCACCGGGACGATGGCCGACGGGTCGAACCGGTCGGAGCGCAGACGGCCTTCGATCAGGCCGACGGCGATCATCTCGCGCAGTTCGGGCACGTAGCGCACGGTCACCGCTTCGCTCACGCCCTTGACGGACACGCGCAGTTTCACGGCCTCGGGCTTGTAGGGCGCGATCAGCTTGAACTTGAGCACACCATTGGCGGCAAGGGACTGGATGCCCGGTGCGATGCGGTCGATGTCACCCTTGTCGGCAGCAGACTCGGACGTGCGACGTCCCGGCAGCAGGATGCGGGCCCCGCCGTCGACCTCCACCGTCACATCCACTTCACCGGTCACCGCGCGACCGTTCTTGTCCTTGAGCGTGACGACCACGTCGGTTCCGCCCACGCCGTCGGCCGGCAGGTTGTCACCCGCCACCTGGACCTGGATGCTCTCGACCGGCGAGGCCAGGCGCTGCAGGAACGACGTGAAC
The DNA here is from genome assembly GCF_051007235.1 of Hydrogenophaga sp. GTDB lineage: Bacteria > Pseudomonadota > Gammaproteobacteria > Burkholderiales > Burkholderiaceae_C > Hydrogenophaga. Next base: position 6,142 of record NZ_JBPCSJ010000492.1, read on the forward strand.
GGGCGCGGTCCGATCCCGGCCTGTCCCGAGGTCTCGAACACGCTGCCCGCTTCAGGCGCGTCGGCGCTGGTGGTGTGGTCTGCCACCTGGGCCCATGCAGCCGTGGTCAGCAAGGTGGCTGCGATGGCCACAGGGGTCTTCTGGATCACTTGGTTCAAACGCCCATGCTGGAGTGCGAAGGTTTTCATTGCGCCGCCCCCCCGGTGGCATTGGCACCGTTCTGGCGGGTGGCGGGCATGATTTGCTGCAGAGGCGATTCACCGCCAGGCTGTATCCGGTACACCGGCCCCTTCTCGGCTTCGGGGCTGGCATCGCCGCCCTGCGCGCGGCGGGCCTTGACCTGGTCCAGCACCTGAGGCGAGCACGAACCCTCGACGAAGTCGGCCCGCGCCATCTCGCCACCCTTCATGTCGACAAAGATGCTGTTGCCATCGCCCGCGTTGCGGTTGCTCGACGGCAGCAGACGTGCGCCGAGCGGCAGGGTCTTGCGGTCGACCTTGATCACGTGGGTTTGCGGCTTGACCCCGCAGACGCTGTACTTGCCTTCCGCGTCGGTGATCACGTACGAGCCGTCCAGCATGACCAGGCGCACACCCGGGATGCCGATTTCACGCGAGCCACCGGCGTTGTTCTGCACGTGGTTGCCGTCGCAGTCGCTGTAGACCGTGCCGACGATACAGCCTTCGTTGCTGAAGACGCCGCCTTGCACGTTCACCTTGAAGGCTGCGGTGTTGGAGCGGACCGTACCACCGGCGGTGGTGAAGATCGCGGTGGCACGGTTGGTGCCGTCCCCCTGTTGAGACCCAACGCCCAGGCGCACGAAATAGGTCAGTTCCACTTGGGCATTGGCGGCCATGGCGCCGATGCTGAAATTCAGCGAACGGGTACCGGCACCCGCCGGGTCCGGCAGGGCGGCGCCACCCAGACGCGCAGTGCCCGGGATGTAGCGGAAGCCTGCAGGCAACATGTCCGCCACCGTGACAGTGGACGCAGGGACCACACCGTTGGTGATGCGGATGGTGTAGCGCATCGAGTCGCCCACTTCGGCCACATTCTTGTCACCCACCTTGCTCACCACAGGCGACGACACGGGATCCAGCGGGATGTGGTTGTTGAAAATCTCGCCAGGCGCTGTGAAGTCGTAGCTGAAGCTGGTGTAGTAAAGGGTTCCTGGCAGCCCATCAACACCCACGGCCGGCGCGGTGCCCTGCGGTTGAATGTTGGTGATCACGCCCCCCGGGACAATCAGCGTGCCCTGCGGCGGTGCAACGCCACCCAGCACGGCCGTGCTCGTCTTGTAGCCCACCGGCGTCGACACGATCGACAGGCTGTAGACACCCGGCGGAGGCGAATTGACGAACAGGAACTGGTACACGCCAGACACTGCATCGGTGACCACCGTGTTGGTTCCACCCAGCAGGTGGGTGCTCGGAACAAAGCCGACCGGGCCATTGAGTTGCACCGTCACGCCGCCGACTGGCTGACGTGAAATGGCGTCGTAGATCACACCCTGCGGATCGATGGGCAGATTCTGTTCGATGGTGTTGTCACCGTCGTACAGCGTGATGCCCTGAATCACACCAGAAACCGTACCCGCCATGGGACTCGTCGCCGCCACGGTCACGCCGGTCGAGGGCTGACCATTGAGCGTGGTGGCTGCCTGGTTGTACGGCGTGCCGATAACGACGTTGCCCAGCGGATCCAGGAAGCGCAGCTGGTAACCACTGCCAGGGTACAGACCTGTGATGGTGTACTGGCCATTCGCACCCGTCGTGGCCGATCCCACCACCACCGTACTGCTGCCGGTGACTTGCAAAAGCTGCACCTGATACCCAGGCAGACGCTGTTCACCGATGTCATACAGGCGGTCGCGGTCCAGATCGTAGTAGACCGAGCCAGAGATACTGGCAGAGGGTGGCAGCGCTGCACCATTCTCCGTGTCGGTGTTGTTGGCCGGGTTGCTGTCAGGCACCGTGCTGGTACCCACCAGCGCCGTCACCGTCGCACCCGTGGTCGTCAGCGGCACCGTGATCGGCGCGCTGCTCACCGTCTGGCCCGGGGCCAGCGTCACCGGCGCCAGCGTCGTGGTCACGCCGTTGACCACCACCACCGGGGTGAAGGTCACCGTCGCGCTGCCGTTGTTGCTCAGGGTCACCGTCGTGGTCACCGTGCTGCCCACTGCACCCGAGGG
>NZ_JBPCSJ010000493.1:0-6818 GCF_051007235.1 Hydrogenophaga sp.
TCATCGGCTGCGACCCGATCGTGGCGGCGCACAAGGAAAGCTGGCAGCGCCTGCGCGCGGGCCGCAGCCACGTGGCGCTGAACTCGGGCGCGTCGCCCACCGCCGCCTTCGTGAAAAATCCGGACTGGCAGAACCCGGCCCAAGCCTGCGTGGATGCGCTGACCGCCAGCCTGGGCGCCGAGGCGGTCGGCACCTTCGACGCCGAAGCCGCCGCCACGAAGCTGATGGGCGACAGCATCTACACCAACCCGATGATGCTGGGCTACGCCTGGCAGCGTGGCTGGGTGCCGCTGGGCCTGACGGCGCTGATGCGCGCCATCGAGCTGAACGCGGTGCAGGTGGAGAAAAACAAGCAGGCCTTCGATTGGGGGCGCCGCCCCGCGCACGACCCCAAGGCCAATGCCGCGCTGCTCAACCCGGTGGGCGAAAACGTGGTCCGCTTCGTCAGGCGCGAAACGGTGGACAGCCTGGTGGCGCGCCGGGTCGAGTTCCTGACCGCCTACCAGAACGCCGCCTACGCGGGCGAGTACGAGGTGTTCGTGCGCCGCGTGCAGGACGCCGAGGCGAAGCTGGGCAAGACCGCGCTGACCGAGGCCGTGGCGCGTTACCTGTTCAAGCTGATGGCCTACAAAGACGAGTACGAGGTGGCCCGCCTGCACAGCGATCCGGCCTTCCACGCCAAGCTGGCCGCGCAGTTCGAGGGCGACTTCAAGCTGCACGTGCACCTGGCGCCGCCGCTGACCGCCAAGACCAACGCCAAGGGCGAGCTGGTCAAGCAGAAGTACGGTCCGCTGATGTTCACCGGCTTCCGGCTGCTGGCGAAACTCAAGGGCCTGCGCGGCACGGCACTGGACGTGTTCGGTCGCACCGAGGAGCGCCGCACCGAACGCGCCCTGATCGCCGAGTACCGCGCCTGCATCGAGGAACTGCTCAAGGGCCTGCACGCCGGTAACCACACCCTGGCCGTGGACATTGCCCGCCTGCCGGAGCAGATCAAGGGCTATGGCCACGTGAAACTGCGCCACCTGGCCGCCGCCCGCCAGCGCTGGGACGGGCTCATGGCCCAGTGGCGCCAGCCCGCCGGCGCCACGGCCCGCGCCGCCTGAGGGCTTGTGTCGAACCCCCTGGGCAGCAGGGGGCGCGGCATACAATGACCGGTTGATCCCGGATCGCCCGGGTGACCTGTGCCAGGCCACCCGGGCGATCGGTGTTTTTTTGACCTCAAGTTGTTGGAGAGCCTTCCGTGTTCATTTCTTCTGCCTACGCCCAAGCCGCCGCCGGTACCGCGACCACCCAGGACACGCTGATGAGCATGCTGCCCCTGGTGCTGATGTTTGTGGTGCTGTACTTCGTGATGATCCGCCCGCAGATGAAGAAGGCCAAGGAGCACAAGGCCATGGTGGAGGCCCTGGCCAAGGGCGACGAGGTGGTCACCGCCGGCGGTTTCCTGGGCAAGATCTCCAAAATCGGCGAAGCCTACGTCGGCGTGGAACTCGCCAGCGGCGTGGAGGTCCAGATGCAACGCTCGGCCGTGGTGCAGGTGCTGCCCAAGGGCACCCTGAAGTAACACCCCCGCACGGGCCCGAATGGGCCCGTTCCCCCCTCAAGGGGGCGGCGCGTGCGGCCTGGCAGAGCCAGTTCCGCCGCACCTCTCGACCAAGACCCTTCGCGCACAGACCTTCCCATGAACCGTTACCCCCTCTGGAAGTACCTTGTCATCCTGGTGGTGACGCTGACCGGGCTGCTGTACGCCCTGCCCAACCTGTTCGGCGAGGCGCCGGCGGTGCAGGTGTCGGCCGGTCGGGCGACGGTCAAGGTCGACACTGGCACCCTGTCGGTGGTCGAGCAGGCGCTGAGCGCGCAGGGCGTGCCGCCCACGCTGGTGGCGTTCGAGGGCACGTCGGTCAAGGCGCGTTTCGAGACCACCGACCAGCAACTCAAGGCGCGCGATGCGCTGGAAAAGGCGCTCAACCCCGATCCGGCCAACCCGGCCTATGTGGTGGCGCTGAACCTGGTGCCGCGCACACCGACCTGGCTGGCGCGCCTGGGGGCTTCGCCGATGTACCTGGGCCTGGACCTGCGTGGTGGCGTGCACTTCATGCTGCAGGTCGACATGAAGGCCGCGCTGCAGCAGCGCGCCGATGGCCTGGCCAGCGACCTGCGTTCGGCGCTGCGCGACAAGAACGTGCGCCACGGCGGCATCAGCCGCAACGGCCAGACGGTGGAGTTGCGCGCGCGCGATGCGCAGACCATGGAAGCCATCAAGGGTGTGATCGCCGACCAGTTCGCCGATCTGCAGGCTGTCGAAACGCCCGAGGGCACCGAGTACAAGGTGGTGGCCAGCCTCAAGCCCGAGGCCGCGCGCCGCGTGCAGGAACAGGCCATCAAGCAGAACATCACCACGCTGCACAACCGCATCAACGAGTTGGGCGTGGCCGAACCGGTGATCCAGCAACAGGGCACCGACCGCATCGTGGTGCAGCTGCCGGGCGTGCAGGACACCGCCAAGGCCAAGGACATCCTGGGCCGCACCGCCACGCTGGAGCTGCGTCTGGTGGACGAAAGCACCGAAGGCCAGGCAGCCGAGCGCGGCACCACCGCCGTGCCCTTCGGCTCCGAGCGCTACCTGGAGCGCGATGGCCGTGCCGTCATCGTCAAGCGCGAGGTGCTGCTGACTGGCGAAAACCTCACCGACGCCCAGGCGGGATTCGACGACACGCACCAGCCCGCTGTGCACCTGACGCTGGACGCCAAGGGCGCGCGCATCTTCCGCGACGTCACGCGTGAGAACGTCGGCAAGCGCATGGCCATCATCCTGTTCGAGAAGGGCAAGGGCGAGGTCGTGACCGCGCCGGTGATCCGCGGCGAGATCGGTGGCGGCCGGGTGCAGATCTCGGGCGCCATGAGTTCGGTGGAAGCCAACGACACCGCCCTGCTGCTGCGCGCCGGTTCGCTGGCCGCGCCCATGGAGATCATCGAAGAGCGCACCATCGGCCCCAGCCTGGGCGCCGAGAACATCGCCAAGGGCTTCAACAGCGTGATCTGGGGCTTCGCCGTGATCGTGCTGTTCATGTGCATCTACTACATGCTGTTTGGCGTGTTCTCCAGCCTGGCCCTGGGCCTGAACCTGATCCTGCTGGTGGCCGTGCTGTCCATGCTGCAGGCCACACTGACGCTGCCCGGCATCGCCGCCATGGCGCTGGCACTGGGCATGGCCATCGATTCCAACGTGCTGATCAACGAGCGCGTGCGCGAAGAACTGCGCAACGGCGCTTCGCCGCAGTCGGCCATCAACGCCGGCTACGAACACGCCTGGGGCACCATCCTGGACTCCAACATCACCACCCTGATCGCCGGTGTGGCGCTGCTGGCCTTCGGGTCCGGTCCGGTGCGCGGTTTTGCCGTGGTGCACTGCATCGGCATCCTGACCAGCATGTTTTCGTCGGTGGTGTTCTCGCGCGGCCTGGTCAACCTCTGGTACGGCCGCCAGAAAAAGCTCAAGAGCGTGTCCATCGGCACGGTGTGGCGCCCCGAAGCTGGCACCGCCGTCACCCAAGCCGACTGAACGCACAGGACATCACCATGGAACTCTTCCGCATCCGCCGCGACATCCCGTTCATGAAGCACGCGATCGTGCTCAACGCGGTCTCGGCCATCACGTTCATCGCAGCCGTTTTCTTCCTGGTCACGCGTGGCCTTGCCTTGTCGGTCGAATTCACCGGCGGCACCGTCATGGAGGTGGCTTACGAACAGCCGGCCGACCTGGAGGCGGTGCGCAAGGTCGTCGAAAGCCTCGGCTACGCCGAGGTGCCGGTGCAGAACTTCGGCACTGCCAAAGATGTGCTGTTGCGCCTGCCTGCGCAGGCAGGCAAGAGCTCCGGTCAGCAGGCCGAGACCATGATGTCCGCCCTCAAGGCGCAGAACCCGGCCGTGCAATTGCGACGCACCGAGTTTGTGGGCCCGCAGGTGGGTCAGGAACTGGTGCAGGACGGTCTCAAAGCCCTGGGCCTGGTGATCGTGGGCATCATGATCTACCTCGCGATCCGTTTCGAGTGGAAGTACGCCGTCTCGGCCATCATCGCCAACCTGCACGACGTGGTCATCATCCTGGGCTTCTTCGCCTTCTTCCAGTGGGAGTTCTCGCTGGCGGTGCTGGCGGCGGTGCTGGCGGTGCTGGGTTACTCGGTCAACGAATCTGTGGTGATTTTTGACCGCATCCGTGAAACATTCCGCCGCCAGCGCAAGAAGACCACGGTCCAGATCATCGACCACGCCATCACATCCACCATCAGCCGTACCATCATCACGCACGGTTCGACCCAGATCATGGTGCTGTCGATGCTGCTGTTCGGGGGTCCGACGCTGCACTACTTCGCCATGGCCCTGACCATCGGCATCCTGTTCGGCATCTACTCGTCGGTGTTCGTGGCTGCGGCCATTGCCATGTGGCTGGGCATCAAGCGCGAAGACCTGATCAAGGGCGGCGGCGCAAAGGCCGCAGAGGTGGATCCGGCGGACCCGAACTCAGGCGCGGTGGTGTGACGGCGATCGGCCGAAAAGGCCGGGTTTGGTCACGTTGTCGCTCCCAGGAACTGAGTCCTTTCGTGTCATACTGAATTTATTGTGGCCTCTCCCGATCAGCACGTTTCCTCCTTGGCCAAACAGGCGCGCGAACTCTTTGTGGTTCACGTGGGGCGTGCGCTTCCCGAGTTGGTCAAGGCCTGTGACACCCGCCTGAACGCCGTGCTGGACCAGCCCGGGCCGGCCCGCGAGATGCAGGAGCGGCGCGACGCCTGGATGGCGTTCACCAAGAACCAGACCGCCTGGCTCAACAACAGCCGCAAGGCGCTGCAACGCACCCTGCTGCCGCGCTTCAGCCCGTCGGGTGGCAGCAGTCCGCTGAGCGCCCCAGGTCGCCTGGAGTTGCTGGCCGAAGGGGCCATCGACGACCAGATCATGGCCTCACGGCTGGCCATGCGGGTGCTGGATCTGTCGTCCACCGAACTCAACGAATTGCGCCTGCGCATCCAGCACCTGGAAAAGCGCCAGGAACTGCCCCGCGGTGATGTGCTGCAGCCCGACGTCACGGCACGCATCCTGGTGGACCAGTGGCTGGACGTGCAGATGAGCCGCGAAGGTTGGCAGCTGGTGCAGGACGCCCTGGCGCCGGTGCTGTCCCAGAAGATGCTGGAGGCCTACAAGGCCGCCAACGAATTCCTGGTCTCCAGCGGCGTGATGAAGGAGATCGACCTCAACGCGCTGGTCAAGCGGGTGCCTGGCAGCCGTTCCAGTGGCGGGCCGCGCGGCGCCAAAGAAACGGACAGCCAGTTGTCCGGCCTGGACCAGGGCGGCGGTCAGGTGGGGGGCGCGTCTGCGGCATCCGGCGAGCCCGGCGGAGCTTCCAGCGGGGGGCGCACCGGTGCCGCGTCGCCATCGGGCAGCCGTGGCGGTACGGCTTCGTCGGTCATGGGGGTGCACGACGAAACGCGTCTGATGACCAGTTCGTCACCGCTGGCGCGCGCGCGCATGCGCGCCCAGGGTGTGGTGGGCCGGCTCAAGCGCATGTTGATCGACCGCGTGGGCGGCGACTTTGAAGCGACGCAGATCCTGGAAACCTCGCCGCGCCTGCGGCAGGCGATCCAGCACGTGGCGCCTTCGGTGGTGCACGACGTTCCCATGCCCACCGGTTCCGGCAGTGGTCCGGTGGTGATGGATTCCGCGCACGTCGAGCGGGCCGCGGTGGCGCTGCGGCAGCGCACGGCCGAGCTCAAGCAGGCGGCGTCGACCCCGACCGAAAAAGCCATCATCGAGGTCGTGGCCCTGATGTTCCAGAGCATCCTGGCCGAAGAGCGCATCCCGCCGAGCATCCGGGTCTGGTTCGCCCGCTTGCAGATCCCGGTGCTGCGCGTGGCCCTGGCCGAACCCGAGTTTTTCAGTGCCCTGCAGCACCCGGCGCGACGCCTGATCGACCGCATGGGCTCCTGCGTGATGGGCTTCGAATCCAACGTCAGCTCGGCTGCGCTGGAGGCCGAGATCAAGCGCGTGGTGCAAGTCATCGAGCAGTACCCCGAGACCGGGCGCCGCGTGTTCCAGCTGGTGTTCGACGAGTTTCAGAAATTCCTCTCCACCTACCTGAGCGAACAGGGCAGCGCCAGCCGCTTCGTGTCGGTGGCGCAGCAGGTGGAGCAAAAAGAGACGCTGTCGGTGCAGTACACGATCGAGCTGCGCAAGCTGCTCGACGATGTGCCGGTGCGCGACGAGGTCCGGGAGTTCCTGTTCAAGGTCTGGGTCGAGGTGCTGGCCGTGGCCAGCGTCAAGTACGGCCTCAAGCACGAGGAAACCGCCTCGCTCAAGCGTGTGGCGTCTGACCTGCTGTGGGCCGCCAGTGCCAAACCCAACCGCAACGACCGCGCTCGCGTGATCCAGCAGCTGCCCGGCCTGCTGCAGCGGCTGCGCCAGGGCATGGGCCTGCTGGGCTACCCGCCCGGCCTGCAGGACACACACATCAAGTCCGTCAGCGACACGCTGGCCGATGCCTTCATGTCGCGCACCGAAGCCATCCCGCAGGAAAGCCTGGACAAGCTCTCGGACCGCCTGGCGCACCTGGAAGACTACCTGCCTGACAGCGGTGTGGGCGACCTCGACCTGGACAACGAGAGCATCGAGATGATCACCGGCGTGGACGCCAGCAACATCGAGGTGATCCGCCACGGGGGCAGCCAGCCCAACGAGGCCATGCGCGCCTGGGCGGTGGAGCTGCAGATCGGTTCCTGGTTCGGTCTGGACCACAACGGCAAGCTCAACAGCGTGCAGCTGGC
>NZ_JBPCSJ010000494.1:0-3123 GCF_051007235.1 Hydrogenophaga sp.
TTCATGGACAACGTGATGGCGCCGCCGTTCTGGAAGGCCAACCTGCGCGGCAACCACCTGCCCGACGACCAGCCGGTCGACCGCTGGCAGATCTGCCACTTCACGCCGCCCAGCCACGTGATGATCGAAGTGGGCGTGGCGCTGGCGGGCAACGGCGGCCATGCAGCGCCCGACGCGGTGAAGGCCGCGAGCTGGGTGGTGGACTTCATCACCCCCGAGACCGACACCTCCATGCACTACTTCTGGGGCATGGCGCGCAAGTTCAAGCCGCAGGACGACACGCTCACGGCGCAGATCCGCGAAGGCCAGGGCAAGATTTTTTCGGAAGACCTGGAGATGCTGGAACGCCAGCAGAAGAACCTGCTCGCCTTCCCCGACCGCAAGCTGATGATGCTCAACATCGACGCCGGTGGCGTGCAGTCGCGCAAGGTGATCGAGCGCGTGATCGCGGCCGAACAGGCCGCCGCTGCAGCACCCGCGCAGGGCGTGCCGGCATGAGCGCCGTCGCTGCCGAACTGACGGTGCGCGTGGCGCGCAAGCAAACCGTCGCGCTGGACATCTGCAGCCTGGACCTGGTGGCCGCCGACGGTTCCGCCCTGCCCGCCTTCGAGGCCGGCGCGCACGTGGACGTGCACCTGCCCGGCGGCCTGGTGCGCCAGTATTCGCTGTGCAACCCGCCGGGCGAAACCGGCCGCTACCAGATCGCGGTGCTGCGCGACGCGGCCTCGCGTGGCGGCTCGCTGGCGGTGCACGAGGCCGTGCCCGAAGGCGCGACGCTGCGCATCAGCACGCCCAAGAACCACTTCCCGGTCGCGGCCGGTGCGCCGCACCACCTGCTGCTGGGCGGCGGCATCGGCATCACGCCGCTGCTGGCCATGGCCGAGCAGCTGACCGCACAAGGCCAGCCGTTCGATCTGCACCACTGCACACGCTCGCGCGAGCGCACCCCGTTCGTGGAACAGATGGCGGCCTCGGCCTTTGCCAGCCGCGTGCAGCACCACTTCGACGACGGCGACGCGGCGCAGAAGCTGGACATCGCTGCCACGTTGCGCGCCGCCCCCGCGGGCACGCACCTCTACGTGTGCGGGCCGCAGGGCTTCATGGACGCGGTGCTGGCCGCCGGCCGTGCCGCCGGCTGGCCCGAGGAGCGCCTGCACCGCGAATACTTCGCCGCGGCGCCGGTGGATCACTCGAACGATGGCGCCTTCGAACTGGAGATCGCCAGCAGCGGCCGCGTGATCCCAGTGCGGGCCGATCAGAGCGCACTGGCCGCCTTGCTGGCCGCGGGCTTCGACATCCCCATGTCGTGCGAACAGGGCGTGTGCGGCACCTGCCTGACGCGCATCAAATCTGGCACGCCCGAACACCACGACCAGTACCTGACGCCCGAGGAACAGGCCGCGAACGACCAGTTCCTGCCCTGCTGCTCGCGCGCGAAAACGCCGCGGCTGGTGCTGGACCTCTGAGTCGTTGCAGCCCCGCCGTCTGGCCGTCCCAGCGAGCACAAGGCGCACAGCCTTGCCGTGATCGCCGGGCGTGCCGGACCGCTCAGCGGTACGTGCTCAGCAGGATGCTGGTTTCGGTGCCGCGGATGCCGCTGAGCAGGCGGATGCGCTCCAGTGCCTGCGAGAGTTCGGCCATCGAACCCACCTCCAGCTCGGCCAGCAGATCCCAGCGGCCATTGGTGTCGTGCAGCGACGCCACCGAGGGTTCGCCCAGCAGATTGACGATCACCTCGCGCGTGCGGTTGCCTTCGACCAACACGCCCATCCAGGCGCGGATGCGTTCGGTCTGCGCCTCGGGTTTCAGGCGCACGGTGTAGCCCACGATCACCTGCGTGTCCTCGAGCTTGCGCAGCCGGTTGGTGACCGTCCCGCGCGAGACCTGGAGCTTGTGCGCCAGATCGGCCACCGAAAGGCGCGCGTCCTGCCGCAGCAGGGCGATGAGTTGTTGGTCGAGGTCGTCCATGGTCAAAACGGCAGTCAAGTCTGACGAAATGATCTATTTTCTGCCGATTCAGTAGATTGTTGGCACTTTTCATTGCCATCGCCGGCCTGCACACTGCCCGCTCCCCCCGTCATTGCCGGGGATGCCTGCCAGAGACGACCATGAAAACCACCGTTCACAACCCCGATCTCGCCCGCTTCGTCGAAGCCGGCACCCTGTACCTGAGCGCCCCCGAAGCCGCCGAACTGGTGCGCCGCCACGGCCTGGCCGCCAGCATCGAAGCGATCGCCCAGAACATCCGTGCCGACTTTTTGCGCTGGGCCGATTTCGACAAGACCGCCCGCGTGGCCGCGCACTCGGCCGGCGGCGTGATCGAGCTGATGCCCGTGGCCGATGACCACCGCTACAGCTTCAAGTACGTCAATGGCCACCCGGGCAACACCCGCCTGGGCCTGTCCACCGTGATGGCCTTTGGCGTGCTGGCCGACGTGGACACCGGCGCCCCGCTGTTCCTGAGCGAGCTCACGCTGACCACCGCGCTGCGCACCGCCGCCATGTCGGCCCTGGCCGCACAGACGCTGGCCCGGCCCGACAGCCGCGTGATGGCGCTGATCGGCAACGGCGCGCAGAGCGAGTTCCAGGCGTTGGCTTTCCAGCACCTGGTCGGCATCACCACCCTGCGCGTGTTCGACGTGGACCCCGCCGCCAGCGCCAAGCTGGTGGCCAACCTGCACGGCAGCGGCCTGCGCATCACCGTGTGCCACAGCACGGCCGAGGCGGTGAAGGGCGCCGACATCGTGACCACCGTCACCGCTGACAAGGCCATGGCGCTGATCCTCACGCCCGAGATGATTCAACCCGGTATGCACCTGAACGCCGTGGGTGGCGACTGCCCGGGCAAGACCGAGCTCGAAGCCGCCGTGCTCGAAGCCGCCAAGGTGTTCGTCGAGTTCACCCCGCAGTCCCGCATCGAGGGCGACATCCAGCAGATGCCGGCCGACTTTGACGTGACCGAACTCTGGGAAGTGCTGGCCGGCCTGAAGGCGGGCCGCGACAGCGAGGCGCAGATCACGGTGTTCGACTCGGTCGGCTTTGCGCTCGAAGACTTCTCGGCCCTGCGCTTCATGCACCAGGCGGCGCTGGATGCCGGGCTGGGCGAGCGGCTCGCGCTGATCC
>NZ_JBPCSJ010000495.1:0-1690 GCF_051007235.1 Hydrogenophaga sp.
GGCCCTCAAGACCATGAACGACGGGCTGGCCCAGGTCGTGTCCGAGGTGCGGCTGGGCAGCGACCACATCGCCACCGGCAGCAGCCAGATCGCGACCGGCAACGCCGATCTGTCACAGCGCACCGAAGAGCTTGCCAGCAACATTCAACAGACGGCCGCCAGCATGGAGCAGCTGACCAGCACCGTGGAGCAGAACGCCGAGACCGCGCGCCAGGCCAGCGCCATCGTGCGCGGCGCCACCGACGCGGCCCGCGAGGGCGGCGAGACGGTGGGTCAGGTCGTGACCACCATGGAGGCGATCAGCCAGAGCAGCCGCCGCATCCACGACATCATCGGCGTGATCGACGGCATCGCGTTCCAGACCAACATCCTGGCGCTCAACGCCGCGGTGGAGGCGGCGCGCGCCGGTGAGCAGGGCCGCGGTTTTGCGGTGGTGGCGGCCGAGGTGCGCAACCTCGCGCAGCGCAGCGCCGAGGCGGCCAAGCAGATCAAGCAGCTGATCGGCGAGAGCGTGGACCGGGTGGAAGCCGGCACCGCGCTGGTGGCCGACGCGGGCGCCAGCGTCGGCCGCATCGTGGAGCAGGTGGCCCAGGTCCACCAGCTGATCGAGACCATCGCCTCGGCCAGCGCCGAACAGGCCGGCGGCATCGCTCAGGTGGGCAACGCCGTGGCGCAGCTGGACCAGGTGACGCAGCAGAACGCCGCGCTGGTGGAAGAAAGCGCGGCCGCGGCCGACAGCCTCCAGGGCCAGGCCCAGCGCCTGGCGGCGCTGGTGGGGCGCTTCCGGCTGGCGGGCGCCTGAGCCGGTGTGAACGGATCGGTCTGACCCATCCGTTCACAGCCGTCGGGCGCGGCCGACCGGCGCGGGAATACCCCCGCCCAGTGGCGCTTTTCGCGGCTTCAGTCTGGTGCCGCGGGGTCGATAGTTCACAGACACGTTTCGTCCGTGTGCACCGCGCACCGACGAGCTTCTGTTCCACCCCCGCGCGTTGCCGGCCCACGAGGCCCGCACCGGCGCAGCGTCCCCGCCGTCACCGCCATGTCCTCTTACCTTCAGAGCTTTCGCAGCAAAATCCTGGCCCTGGTGGCCGTGGCCATCGTGGGCATGGCCTTGCTGGCCACCTTGTCGATCTGGCAGATGCGCCAGCAGCTCATCGAGGGCCGCCAGGGCCAGCTGGTGACGGCCGTGCAGTCGGCCCACACCATCGTGGAGGGTTTCCGTGCCCAGGCCGCGGCCGGCCAGATGAGCGTGGCCGACGCCCAGAAGGCCGCACAGGACGCGCTGCGCCACTCGCGTTACGGCGCCGACGGCAAGGACTATTTCTACATCTGGTCCACCGAGGGCGTGGGGGTGATGCACCCCATCAAGCCCGAGTGGGTCGGCCGCAACATGATCGGCCAGGTCAAGGACGGTCACGGCGTGGACATCATCCGGGCGCTGACCGACGGCCTGCGCAACAGCCCCGACGGCCGCGCCTTCGTCATGACCAACTTCCCGCGCCCGGGTGAAAAGACCCCGGTGCCCAAGCTGCAGTACGTGATCCGCGTGGACGGCTGGAACTGGATGGTCGGCTCCGGCCTGTACACCGACGACCTCAACGCGATGGTGATGCGCGCCTTGCTGGGCGACCTGGCCCTGGGCCTGGTGGCGCTGCTGGCCGTGGGCGGTTTTGGCGGGTTCGTCCTGCGC
>NZ_JBPCSJ010000496.1:0-3929 GCF_051007235.1 Hydrogenophaga sp.
AAAAAGCCCACCGTTTGGTGGGCTTTGATGACAAGCAAAACGCTTGATTTTGTTGGTTGCGGAGGCAAGATTTGAACTTGCGACCTTTGGGTTATGAGCCCAACGAGCTACCAGGCTGCTCCACTCCGCGTCAAGCTTTATATTCTATCACGCTTTCGCGTCATCGGCTGCCGGTGCAGCATCTTCTGCGCGGTCCACCAGTTCGACGAGTGCCATCGGGGCGTTGTCGCCCACTCGGTAACCCATCTTCAGGATACGGGTATAACCACCAGGACGTGCAGCAAAGCGCGGGCCCAGTTCATTGAACAGCTTCACGACGACATCACGGTCGCGCAGTCGATCAAAAGCCAGGCGCCGGTTGGCCACCGTTGCAACTTTGGCCAGGGTGATCATGGGTTCAACCACACGCCGCAGCTCTTTGGCCTTGGGTACCGTGGTCTTGATGACTTCGTGCGTGAGCAGCGAGTTCATCATGTTGCGCAGCATGGCGAGGCGGTGCTCGCTGGTGCGGTTGAGTTTGCGAAGTCCGTGTCCGTGACGCATGTTGATTTCCTTTCAGTGTTTTGCCCCTAGCCGGATCAGGTACTGGGGGTTCGTCCGACGTTGATCGACGGGATCAGTGCTTGTCGAGGCCGGCCGGCGGCCAGTTCTCAAGCTTCATACCCAAGGTCAGCCCACGCGAAGCGAGCACTTCCTTGATTTCGTTGAGCGACTTGCGACCCAGGTTCGGGGTCTTGAGCAACTCGTTCTCGGTGCGCTGGATCAGATCACCGATGTAGTAGATGTTTTCTGCTTTCAGGCAGTTGGCCGAGCGAACGGTGAGCTCAAGCTCATCCACAGGACGCAACAGGATCGGATCGAACTGCTGCGAGCTGCGCTGGGCGGGCGCATCGAAAGCGGAGAGTTCCACACCTTCCAGCTGTGCAAACACGGCCAGCTGTTCCACCAGAATCTTGGCAGAAGCACGCACAGCCTCCTCCGGGCCAATGGAGCCGTTGGTTTCGATTTCCAGAACCAGCTTGTCCAGGTCGGTGCGCTGTTCGACGCGCGCACTTTCCACCGTGTAGCTCACGCGCTTGATCGGGGAAAACGACGCATCCAGAACGATGCGGCCCAGCGAGCGCGACATGTCCTCGTTGCGGCGCAGGCTACCCGGGACATAGCCACGGCCCTTTTCCACTTTGATCTGCATGTCCAGCTTGGCGCCGGCAGACAGCGTGGCGATGGCGTGACCGGGGTTGACGATTTCCACGTCGTGCGGGGTCTGGATGTCGGCCGCCGTCACCACACCTTCACCGTCCTTGCGCAGGCTCAGCGTGACTTCGTCACGGTTGTGCAGCTTGAACACAACGCCCTTGAGGTTCAGCAGCATGTTGACGACGTCTTCTTGCACGCCGTCGATCGACGAATACTCATGCACCACGCCAGCAATGGTCACTTCGGTCGGCGCATGCCCCACCATGGAGGACAGCAGCACACGACGCAGCGCGTTTCCGAGCGTGTGGCCGTAGCCGCGCTCGAAAGGCTCCAAGGTCACCTTGGCGCGGTTGGTCGACAGTTGCTCGACGTTGATGGTTTTGGGCTTGAGCAGATTGTTCAGCATTCAAACTTCCTTCAGTACCCTCGGCTCGTTACACCGATAAGGCAGACGGAGCATGGCCCGGCCACCACCCACAGGCGGAGACCGGGAACGAAATTAACGGGAATACAGTTCGACGATCAGCGATTCGTTGATGTCAGAGCCGAACTCGTCGCGGTCAGGCGACTTCTTGAAGACGCCTTCGGCCTTGTCGGCCGACACATCCACCCATGCCGGGAAGCCGATCTGTTTGGCCAGTTCGAGCGCTTCGATGACGCGAGCCTGCTTCTTGGACTTCTCGCGGACGGCGATCACATCACCGGCCTTGACCGAGTAAGAAGGGATGTTCACGGACTGACCGTTCACGGTGATGGCCTTGTGCGAGACCATCTGACGGGCTTCGGCGCGGGTCGAGGCAAAGCCCATACGGAACACGACGTTGTCCAGACGTGCTTCCAGCAAGAACAACAGGTTGGCACCGGTGTTGCCACGGCGACGGTCGGCTTCGGCAAAGTAGCGACGGAACTGGCGCTCGAGCACGCCATAGGTGCGCTTGACCTTCTGCTTTTCGCGCAACTGCAGACCGAAGTCGGACGTGCGCTGGCCGGAGGTGCGGCCGTGCTGACCGGGCTTGGAGTCGAACTTGGCCTTGTCACTGATCGAGCGGCGAGCGCTCTTGAGCAACAGGTCGGCGCCTTCACGGCGGGAGAGTTTGGCCTTGGGGCCGAGGTAACGTGCCACGTTGGTTTCCTTGTGATATCTGCCGCGACCTACACAGACAAAACTGCGTCATCACGGGAGCCGTCTTCCGTCGAAGATGGCGGTGGGCTTAGCAAAAAATGCCACCGCAGGCGACTGCGGTGGCGCTCAAAAAGCTTTCTATTGTACCGCGGGAGCGGTACGGGCCTGAACAGGCTCAGATGCGGCGGCGCTTTTGCGGACGGCAGCCGTTGTGCGGCACCGGCGTCACATCGGCAATCGACGTGATACGGATACCCAGGGCGCCCAGGGCACGCACCGACGACTCGCGACCAGGGCCGGGACCCTTGATCTCGACGTCGAGGTTCTTGATGCCTTGCTCGATGGCAGCACGGCCAGCCACCTCCGAAGCCACCTGGGCTGCGAACGGCGTGGACTTGCGCGAGCCCTTGAAGCCCTGACCACCCGACGAAGCCCACGACAGTGCGTTGCCCTGGCGGTCGGTGATGGTGATGATGGTGTTGTTGAACGATGCATGCACGTGTGCAATGCCGTCCGCAACGTTCTTGCGGACTTTCTTGCGCACACGTTGTGCGGCGTTATTGGCGGGTGCTTTTGCCATGGTGTTCCCTCAATTATTTCTTCAGAGCGGCCGCTGCCTTGCGCGGGCCCTTGCGGGTGCGTGCATTGGTGCGGGTGCGCTGACCGCGCATCGGCAGGCCACGGCGATGACGGAAACCACGGTAGCAACCGATGTCCATCAAACGCTTGATGTTCATGGTGGTCTCGCGGCGCAGATCGCCTTCGATGGTGAACTGAGCGATTTGATCGCGAATCTTTTCGAGATCTCCGTCAGTCAGGTCTTTGACCTTTTTGGAATATGCAATGCCGCAGGCTTCGCAAATTATGCGAGCGCGGGTGCGACCAATACCGAAAATGGCGGTCAGGCCAATTTCTGCATGTTGATGCGGCGGAATATTAATGCCAGCGATACGTGCCATGTGCGTCCTCTTTAAACCTGTATCAATCAGCCTTGGCGCTGCTTGTGACGGGGATCCGTGCAGATCACGCGAACCACGCCTTTACGACGGATGATCTTGCAGTTGCGGCAAATTTTCTTGACCGAAGCCGAAACTCTAATTTCATTCTCCTAACAAACCTTTGGATAGCCACCGGGCTGTCCGTACTTTCTTTCTCTTCGCCCCGCGCCGTACTTGGCACGGAACACAATGCGGGCCCTGCTCAAATCGTAGTGCGTCAAATCCACTGTGACCTTTTCACAGGGAAGGATACGGATGTAATGCATCCGCATCTTGCCGGAAATGTGCCCCAGCAACACATGACCATTCTCCAGCTTCACGCGGAAGGTGGCGTTGGGCAGGTTTTCAACCACCTCGCCCTGCATTTGAATGACATCGTCTTTGGCCATGTCGTTCAAGCACCCATCGTTGTTTTGAAGTTGGCTTTCTTGAGCAGCGACTCATACTGCTGGCTCATCATGTAGTTTTGCACCTGGGACATGAAGTCCATGGTCACCACCACAATGATCAGCAGCGAGGTTCCGCCGAAGTAGAAAGGCACGTTGTATTTCAAAATCAGAAACTCGGGCAGCAAGCAGACGAAGGCAATGTAAACCGCACCTGCCAGGGTC
>NZ_JBPCSJ010000497.1:0-3497 GCF_051007235.1 Hydrogenophaga sp.
CACCCCCACGCTCCGCCGCTGACGCGGGGCGCTGCCGCCCGAGGGGCTGCTGCGCCTTGGGGCGGCCCGGCACCGGATCGCTCACACCCTCAAGCCACGCCGCTCCACAGCCGCGCACTGGTTTTCGTAACCACTTTGTTCCTGCGACATAGGGCAAACCCCATCATGCAATCGATTGCACTGGTGCTGTAATTTTGTGACGGTCAGGCGTACTGACCGCTGCCGGCACGCCATCGTCCGGCAGCCGACACGAAAGGTTTTCCCATGGCGCAGTCCGGTTTGCGTTTGCGTGACATCAAGAAGAGCTACGGCCGAGTGGACGTGATCCACGGCGTGGACCTGGACATCGAGCCCGGCGAGTTCGCGGTGTTTGTGGGGCCCTCGGGCTGCGGCAAGACCACGCTGCTGCGCATGATCGCGGGCCTGGAGGACATCAGCAGCGGCACGCTGGAGATCGGTGAGCAGGTCGTCAACGATCTGCCTCCGAGCGAGCGCGGCGTGGCCATGGTGTTCCAGAGCTACGCGCTCTACCCGCACAAGACGGTCTACGACTCCATGGCCTTCGGCCTGAAGATCGCCAAGGTGCCCAAGGACGAGATCCAGCGCCGCGTGAACGAGGCCGACGGCATCCTGCAGCTGGGCGACTACCTGCAACGCCTGCCCAAGGCCTTGTCGGGCGGTCAGCGCCAGCGCGTGGCCATCGGGCGCGCCATCGTGCGCAACCCCAAGGTGTTCCTGTTCGACGAGCCGCTGTCCAACCTGGACGCGGCGCTGCGCACCAAGATGCGGGTGGAGCTGGCCACGCTGCACCGCCGCCTCGGTGCGACCATGATCTACGTGACCCACGACCAGGTCGAGGCCATGACGCTGGCCGACAAGATCGTGGTGCTCAACAAGGGCCGGATCGAACAGGTGGGCGCGCCGCTGGAGCTCTACCACCGCCCGGCCACGCGCTTCGTGGCGGGCTTCATCGGCTCGCCGCAGATGAACTTCATCGAGGGGCCCCATGCCCAGGCGCAGGGCGCGCACTGCGTGGGCGTGCGGCCCGAGCACCTGCGGCTGCAGGCCGACGGCCCCATCGAGGGCAGCCTGCGCCACGCCGAGATGCTGGGCAACGAAACCTTTGCCTACATCGACGCCGGCGCACTGGGCGAACTGACCGCCCGGGTCGAAGGCACGGTGACCGTGCAGCCCGGCCAATCGCTGCGCCTGGGATCCCTGCCCGAGCACCTGTACCGCTTCGACGCCGCCGGCCGGCGGATCTGACAGCCCCCTTTTTTCACCCGCTGTGCGGATGGGCCGCAAAGCACCAACGAGGAGACAAGCACGATGTTCAAAACCACCACCATCGCCGGCGCTGCAGCACTGGCACTGGGCAGCCTGGGCGCCACCGCACAGGCCGCCGACTACAAGGGTCCCAACCTCAAGGGTGAGACCGTCACCATCACCTGCCCCTGGACCGGCGCTGAAGAAGGCTTCTTCAAGAAGGTGATCGCCAACTTCGAGAAGGCCACCGGCGCCACCGTGAAGCACTCGTGCTCGCAAAGCTCCGAGCAGCAGATCGTGATCGACATCAAGGCCGGCTCGCCGTCCAACATCTCGGTGTTCCCGCAGCCCGGTCTGGCCGCCAACATGGCCGCCATCGGTGGCCTGGTGCCGCTGGGCGACAAGTCGCGCGACTGGGTCAAGTCCAACTTCGCCGCCGGCAGCTCGTGGGCCGACCTGGGCACCTACAAAGGCAAGGACGGCAAGAACAACTTCTACGGCCTGTTCTACAACGTCAACGTCAAGAGCCTGGTCTGGTACATCCCCGAGAACTTCAAGGAAAAGGGCTACAAAGTGCCCAAGACCATGGAGGAGCTGCAGGACCTGACCAAGAAGATCGCCGCCGACGGTGGCAAGCCCTGGTGCATCGGCCTGGGCTCGGACGCGGCCACCGGCTGGCCCGCGACCGACTGGGTCGAGGACATGATGCTGCGCACCCAGAGCCCGCAGGTCTACGACGACTGGACCAGCAACAAGATGAAGTTCAACGACAAGCGCGTCGTCGAAGCCATCGACGCCTACGGCTGGTTCGCCCGCAACGACGCGTATGTGGACGGTGGCGCCAAGGCGGTGGCCACGGTGAGCTTCAAGGACAGCCCCAAGGGTCTGTTCGGCTCGCCGCCCAAGTGCTACATGCACCGCCAGGCCTCGTTCATCCCGGCCTTCTTCCCCGAAGGCAAGGCCGATGACGCCGACTTCTTCTACTTCCCGTCCTACAAGGCCAAGAACCTGGGCAACCCGGTGCTGGGCGGCGGCACGATCATGACGATCACCAAGGACAGCAAGGGCGCCCGCGCCTTCATGGAGTACCTGCAGCACCCGCAGGCCCATGAGATCTGGATGGCCGAAGGCGGCTTCCTGACCCCGCACAAGGGCGTGGACCTGGCCAAGTACAAGACCAAGGGCCAGCGCAAGCAGGGCGAGATCTTGCTGGGCGCGACCACCTTCCGCTTCGACGGTTCCGACCTGATGCCCGGCGCCGTCGGTGCCGGCAGCTTCTGGAAGGGCATGGTCGACTACTCGGGTGGCAAGTCCGCCCAGGCTGTGGCCGATGACATCCAGAAGAGATGGGAAGCGTTGAAGTGAGCACCCCCCGCGCCGCCTCCGGCGTCACCCCCCTCCAGGGGGGCGCAGCCAGCAGCCCGGCAAAGCCGGTTCTGCGGCTGCCGCTGGACAGCGGCGCGGCGCGCCACCGGTTCTCGCTCCGTTCATCGTTCCTTTCCGCCTGACCACCATGACCGATTCAATCCTCCAGACACTGTTGGCCGTGGTGGTCAGTGTGGGCGTCTGCCTGCTGTACTTCGCGGGCAGCAACTGGCTGCTCGACAACATCCTGGCGCGGCCTTCGATGCCGCGCCTCAAGCGTGAAGCGCTGCGCGAGGGCGTGCGCCCCTGGCTCTTCATCGCACCCGCCCTGCTGCTGCTGGGGGTGTACCTGGTGTACCCCTTCCTTGAAACCTTCCGGCTGAGCTTCATGGACGCCACCGGCGAGGGCTTCGTCGGCCTGGCGAACTACGTCTGGGTGTTCACCGACGAGAACTTCTTCATCACCATCCGCAACAACTTCCTGTGGCTGCTGGTGGTGCCCGCTGCGTCCACCGCGCTGGGCCTGGTGGTGGCCGTGCTGGCCGACCGCGTCTGGTGGGGCAACGCCGCCAAGACCCTGGTCTTCATGCCCATGGCCATCAGCTTCGTCGGCGCCAGCGTGATCTGGAAATTCGTCTACGACTTCCGCGGCCCGGACAACGAACAGATCGGCATCCTCAACGCCATCGTGCAGGGCATGGGCATGGAAGCCCAGGCCTGGGTGACGGTGCCGTTCTGGAACAACTTCTTCCTGATGGCGATCCTGATCTGGATCCAGACCGGCTTTGCCATGGTCATCCTGTCCTCGGCGCTGCGCGGCATTCCGGAGGAGACGCTGGAGGCCGCGGTGATCGACGGCGCCAACC
>NZ_JBPCSJ010000498.1:0-3630 GCF_051007235.1 Hydrogenophaga sp.
GTCGGCCGGCAGCTTGTCGTAAGACGCCTTGTTCATCGACAGCGCGAACGTGGTCACGTACAGGCCGTTGCCACCGGCGAAGGTGGTGTGGTTCTTGACCAGTTCGTTGACCTTGAGCGAAGGGCCCACTTCCCAGGGGATCGTGGTGCCGTCGATCACGCCCTTGGACAGGGCTTCGGTCACGGCCGGCACCGGCATGCCCACGGGCGTCGCGCCCAGCTTGACCAGCATGTTGTTGACGATCCGCGTGCCGCCACGGATCTTCATGCCGCGCAGGCTTTCCAGGCCGGTCACCGGCTGCTTGGTGTGCAGCAGGCCGGGGCCGTGGGTGTGCACGGTGATCAGCTTGACGTCCTTGAACTCGTCCATCGCGTTCTTCTGCACGTACTCGAACAGGGCCTTGGAGGACGCCTCGGACGACAGGCCGGTCAGGAACGGCAGTTCGAAGACCTCGGTCTTCATGAAGCGGCCCGGGGTGTAGCCCAGCACGGTCCAGGTGATGTCGGCCACGCCGTCACGCGCCTGGTCGAACAGCTGCGGCGGCGTGCCGCCCAGCTGCATGGCGCTGAACATCTGGATCTTCAGACGGCCACCGGACTCGGTTTCGATCTTCTTGATCCAGGGCGTGATCGCCTTGGCGGGAATCGTGCCCTGCGGTGGCAGGAACTGGTGCAGGCGCAGCGTCACGTCCTGGGCGAAAGCGCCAACGCTGGTGGCGGCGGCCAGTGCGACACCGGCCAGTTTGAATTTCCATGCAGTCATCGTCTTGTCTCCTTCTGTTGAGGGTGGTGGGATGGGTCGGAACATCAGGCCAGACCGAGCAGGCGCACAGCGTTGCCCTTGAGGATGCCGGGCATCACCTCGGGTTTGAAGCCGGCAACCTCGAAGTCCTTCATCCAGCGCTCGGGCGTGATCAGGGGGTCGTCGCTGCCAAAGAGCACGCGGTCCTTGAGCAGGGTGTTGGCGTATTGCACCAGCTGCTTGGGGAAGTACTTCGGGCTCCAGCCCGAGAGGTCGATCCAGACGTTGGGCTTGTGCGTGGCGACCGACAGCGCCTCGTCCTGCCAGGGGAAGCTGGGGTGGGCCATGACGATCTGCATGTCCGGGAAGTCGATCGCCACGTCGTCCAGGTGCATGGGGTTGCTGTACTCCAGCCGCAGGCCGCCGCCGCAGCGCATGCCCGAGCCGATGCCGCTGTGACCGGTGTGGAAGATCGCCGGCAGCTTGTGCGCGTTGATCACCTCGTAGATGGGCCAGGCCATCTTGTCGTAGGGGTGGTAGCCCTGCACCGTGGGGTGGAACTTGAAGCCCTTGATGCCTTCCTCTTGGATCAGACGCTCGGCCTCGCGGGCGCCCATCTTGCCCTTGTGGGGGTCGATGCTGGCGAAGGCCACCATCATGTCGCTGTTCTCGCGTGCGGCCTGCGCGATCTCTTCGTTCGGGATGCGGCGGCGGCCCAGCTTTGACTCGCTGTCCACCGTGAACATCACCAGGCCGATCTTGCGTTCGCGGTAGTACGCCACCGTCTCGGCGATGGTCGGGCGGCGGTTGCTGCCGAAGTACTTGTCGGCGGCGCGGTCGTACTCCTCGCCGTAGTTGTCAAATGGGTTGCGACAGCTCACTTCGGCGTGGGTGTGGATGTCGATCGCGATCAGGTTCTGATGGTCCATCGGGTTTCCTCGCAGGTCGGGGTACTAGGGTAAACACGGGGTTTTGGGCCCCGGTTTTTTCTTGATTTGGTTATTGTTTATAACAATAATTCCACCACCGAACAAGCACGAAAACCCGACCCACCATGACCACACAACACCCCGACCTGAGCGTTCGCCTGCACGGTGACGAGAACCAGATTGCCATCGTCACGCTGACCCGCCCGGCCAAGCGCAACGCCCTCAACGACGGCCTGATCCTGGCCATCCGCGACGCCTTCCAGAACCTGCCCCAAAGCGTGCGCGCCGCCGTGATCGCCGGTGAAGGCGAACACTTCTGCGCCGGCCTGGACCTGTCGGAGCTGAGCGAGCGCGACGCGGCCGACGGCGTGTTCCATTCGCGCATGTGGCACGCCGCACTGGAATGTGTCGAGAAGGGCACCGTGCCCGTGATCGCCGCGCTGCACGGCGCGGTGGTGGGTGGTGGCCTGGAGCTGGCCAGCGCCTGCCACATCCGCGTGGCCGATGAATCCACCTTCTACGCCCTGCCCGAAGGCACGCGCGGCATCTTCGTCGGCGGCGGCGGCGCGGTGCGCGTGCCCAAGCTGATCGGCGCCGCCCGCATGACCGACATGATGCTGACCGGCCGTGTGTACAACGCCGCCGACGGCGAACGCGTGGGCCTGGCGCAATACCTGGTGCCCAACGGCACGGCACAGGACAAGGCCATCGAGCTGGCCCTGCGCATCGCCTCCAACGCCCGCATGACCAACTTCGCGCTGATGCACGCCCTTCCCCGCATCGCCGAACAACCGGCCGACCACGGCCTGTTCACCGAGGCGCTGATGGCCTCGATCGCGCAGAGCGCGCCGGAAGCCAAGGAGCGCGTGCGCGCGTTCCTCGAAGGCAAGGCCGCCAAAGTGAAGAAGGACTGACCCCCGCGCCGCCTGCGGCGTCACCCCCTTCAAAGGGGGCGATGCCAGAGGCCCGGCGAAGCCGGTTCCTCGGCATCTCTGGAACCGGACACGCGCGCCGGACAGACAAGAACTAGGAGACTTGATATGACTGCAGCGAAATACCGCCCCCTGAAGTTCGGTGTCACCCGCGCCACGCTGCGCGATGGCGAGACCGGCACGCACTACCTGCGCGCCGACCAGGCCCTCGGCACGTTCCCCGAGCGGCTGACCGACCGCCTGGTGCACTGGGCCCAAGAACGCCCGGACCAGACCCTGTTCGCACGCCGCGTGAAAAACGCCGACGGCAGCAGCGGCGACTGGCAGCACATCACGTTCGCGCAGGCGCTGGACGCGGCACGCCGCATCGGCCAGGGCCTGCTCGACCGTGGGTTGTCGGCCGAGCGTCCGGTGCTGATCCTGAGCGAAAACGACCTGGAGCACGCGCTGCTGGCCCTGGGCTGTGTGTACGCCGGTGTGGCCTACTGCCCGACCTCGCCGCCCTACTCGCTGATCAGCCAGGACTATGACAAGCTCAAGCACGTCATCAAGACGCTGACCCCGGGCCTGGTGTTCGCCAGCGACGCGCTGCGCTACAGCCGCGCCATGCTCGCCACCCTGGGCGAAGACGTGGAGCTGGTGACCGCACACGGCACCGTGCCGGGCCGCGAAACGACCTCGTTCGCCGCCCTCATGGCCACCGAACCCACCCCCGCGGTGGACGCCGCGATGGCCGCCACCGGGCCGGACACCATCGTCAAATTCCTGTTCACCTCGGGCTCGACCAAGATGCCCAAGGCGGTGATCAACACCCAGCGCATGTGGTGCGCCAACCAGCAGCAGATGGCGCAGTCCATGCCGGTGCTGGCCGATCAGCCGCTGGTGCTGGTCGACTGGCTGCCCTGGAACCACACCTTCGGTGGCAACCACAACTTCGGCATGGTGATCTACCACGGCGGCACCATGTACATCGACGACGGCAAGCCCACGCCGGCGCTGATGCACGAGACCCTGCGCAACCTGCGCGA